>JAYVCN010000051.1:0-3475 GCA_043749875.1 Candidatus Eiseniibacteriota bacterium
TCACGCGCATCGAGCTGTGGGACGACGCCACGAGGACCTGGCAGGAGCTGCGGCGATGAGGGCGCGCGTTTGAACTTCTTGAACCCGCTGTTCCTGTTCGGGCTCGGCGCCGCCGCCATCCCGGTGTTGATCCACCTGTTCACGCGCCGCAAACCGCGCGAGGTGCGCTTCCCCTCACTCGAGTTCCTGGCCGAGGTGAACCAGAGCGAGATCCGCCGGCTGCGCTTGAAGCAATGGCTGTTGCTGCTGCTGCGCACGCTGGCGGTGGCACTGCTGGCGCTGGCCATGTCGCGCCCGTCGTTGCAGGGCGGTGCGCGCGGCGGCACCGCCGCCAGCACGCTGGTGGCGCTGGTGGACGTATCCGGCAGCATGGGCGCCCCCGATGCCGAGGGCCGCCCGCTCACCGCCACGGCGCGCCGCGTGGTGGAGAGCCTGCTCGCCACGCTCGGTCCCGCGGACGAGTTGCTGCTCGTGCCATACGACCGCACGCCGCGCCCGCTGTCGGAGCAGCCGCTCGCCGACGCCGGCCGGCTGCGCGCGGCGGCGCAGGCACTGGTGCCGTCGGAGTCCGCCACCGATCATGGCGCGGCACTCGAACTCGCCGCGAGGGCGCTGCAGAACTCGCACGCGTTGAATCGCGAACTGTTCTGGGTGTCCGACTTCCAGCGCACCGGCTTCGGTGAGCGCGGCCTCCAGCTGCCGCCGGGACCGTGGGGCAGCTCGCGCGTCTACCTGGTGCCGATCCAGCCACGCAGCCGGGCCAATGCCGCCCTCACCAGCGCGGCACTCGCCCCCGCGGCCGACTCCGGCCAGGCGCCCGCACTCGAGGTGAGCGCCGTCTCGTTCGACGCCGTCGCCGGAACGGGCGCGCAGGACTTCGCGCTCGAGGCGCGCGAACTGGCTACCAACGGTGCCGGCGATTCCCGCTCGGCCGGTGCCGGAGGCACCGAAAGCTCAAGAGACCTGTCGCTCGGCCGCGGTTTCGTCTCGCTCGGCGCGCGCGGCGAGGGCCGCGCGCTGATGCCGCTTTCGCGCCTGCCCGAAGCGGGCGGCGAGGTGCTGCTGCCCGACGACGCGCTCGGGCTCGACAACCGCCGCGTGTTCGCCGCCGGACGCGCGGGCACACTGCGCGTCATCGTACGCGAGGACGGCAACCCGTCCCCGCTCCGGCTCGCGCTCGAGGCCGGCTCGCCGGCGTCGGGCTTGAGCGTGCGCACGCTCGACGGTTCGCAACTCGCCGCCGGCACGGGCGACGCCGACCTGGTCGTGATCGGGGACGTGGAACGCCTCGGATCCACCGAACTGCAGACCGTGCTCGACTTCCATCGCGCCGGCGGCGGACTGCTGCTCGTGCCGGGCGCGCGCGCCGACCTGGCGTTCTGGAACGACTTCCTCGGGCAGCTCGGCGTGGGCACGCTCGGCCCGGAGGACGCGGCCCCGGCCGGCGCTGCATGGCGACTGCTGCGGGCCGTCGCCGGGCATGCCGTGCTCGACGGCTTCCCCGCGCGGCCGGGCGAACCGCTCACGCAGGCGCGCTTCGCCCGTGTGCACGCGCTCAAGGCGCACGCCGGCGCGCGCGTGCTGCTGCGCTTCGACGACGCGCACGCGGCCATGGTGGAAGCGCCGCGCGTGCTGGCGCTGGCCACGCCGCTCGATGCCGCACGCAGCGACTTCGCGCTGTCGGGCGCGTTCCTGCCGCTCGTGCATCAAGCGGCGCTGGTGCTGGCGCGCGGCACCGCTGCGCCGTCTCTGACACCGGGTGACGCCTGGAGCGCTCCGGCCTCGGCCGAGTGGAGGATCGAGGACGAGACCGGGCGCGAGGTGCCGGTGCGCGTGGAGTCCCGCAGCGGCGCGACGCGCGCCGTGAGCGCACCGCTCGAACGCACTGGGCTCTATCGCGCGTTCGCGGGCGGCACGTTGCGCGCGAGCTTCGCCGTGAACCCCGACCCGCGCGAGGGCGACCTGACGCCGATGCCTGAAGCCTCGCTCATCGCGGCGTTCCCCGCCGGCCGCGTGCGCGTGCTGCGCATGGGCGACGACCTGGCGGTGCGCGTGCGCCAGGCGCGCTTCGGTCGCGAGCTATGGCCCGAATTTCTGATTTTCGCGCTGCTCATGCTGATCGCCGAATCCGTGCTCGGGCGCTGGGGGATGGTGGGTGGCGGGTGGAAGCGCGGGTGACTTGTCCACCGCCAGTTCAGGCGTTGTGCCGGATCTCGAGGCAGTCGGCGTCTTGGACGCGATATTCCTTGCCTTCCAGCCGCAGCACGCCCTTCTCGCGCGCCTTGGCGTAGCTGCCCAGCTCCATGAGCGTGTCGTAGGCCAGCACTTCGGCGCGGATGAAACCTCGCGCGAGGTCGGAGTGGATCTCGCCCGCTGCATCCACCGCGGAGTCGCCGCGTCGAATGGTCCATGCGCGCACTTCGTCGGGGCCGACCGTGAAGAACGAGATCAGCCCGAGCAGCTCGTAGCAGCTGCGGATCACGAGCGAGAGCCCGTCCTCGGTGACGCCCATCTCGGTGCGGAACATCGCGCGCTCCTCGGGTGGCAGCGCCACGATCTCGCGCTCGGCGTGGACGCGCAGCGTCACGGCCAGGGCATGGCGGCCGAGCGTGGGTGGCTGACGGCTCGAGTTCTCGTCCTGGTTGAACACGACGAGCAGCGGTTTGTCGGTGAGGAACTGGAACCCGGTCAGCAGGCGGGCCTCGTCCGCGGTGAGATCCACCTCGCGCAACGGCTTCTCGGCCTCGAGCGCCTGCTTGACCTTCTCCAGCGCCACGCCCTCGGCCTGCGCCTGCTTCTTGCCGATCTTCATCTCCTTCTCGATGCGCTCGAGACGCGTCTCGGCGATCGCCAGGTCATTGAAGATTAGCTCGGATTCCAGCTCGCGCAGATCGCGCGCCGCGTCCACACCGTTCACGGCGGGCACCGCGGGATTCTCGAAGTCGCGCACGACCGCCACCAGCGCGTCGCACTGGCGCACGCTCGTGAACAGATCCTGACCCTTGCCCGGCTTGCCGTGGCCGGCGGCGGCACTGTCCACGAATTGGATCTGCGTGTAGACCGTCTTTTTCGGCTGGAACATCTTGCTCAGGCGGTCGATGCGTCCGTCGGGCACCCTGACCACACCGACGCGGTCCCTGGCGGCTGCTCCCGGCTGCGCGGCCGCTCCAGCGCCCTGCATGAGGATCTCGAACAGGGATGTCTTGCCCGATTGCGACAGACCGAGGATGCCGACTCGCTTCAATGTTGGTCCACCTTCACGTTCTTCGGCAGCACGTCCGTATTGAGCGCCTTGATCACCACGCGCCGGTTGCGCAGGCGCTCCTCGTCGTTCTTTTCGCGCGTCTCCGGCTGCGTCTCGCCGAAACCGATGGGAATCAGGTTGCCTTCATGCAGGTGGAAGTGCGCGAGCAGGTAGTTGCGCACCGATTCCGCGCGCGCCTGCGACAGCTTCAAGTTGTAGGCGTTCGAGCCG
>JAYVCN010000052.1:0-5640 GCA_043749875.1 Candidatus Eiseniibacteriota bacterium
CATGAACTCCAGCAGCATGGGCGAGGTGAGGTCGATGAGCCAGCGTTCGAACGCGGGCTGGCGTGCGAGATCCTCCGCGAGTGCCGCCACTTCGTGCGGCTCAAGATAGATCAGCAGTCCCTCGCTCATCACCAGCACGCGTTTCGCATGGGCATTGACCTCGCCGAACAGGGTTCGTCGCGCGTCCGCCTCGCGCAGGTCGGCGGCGCGAGCGGTGTAGCGGCAGCGCGGCGTCTCGCCGGCCATCGCGTGCTGCTTGTAGGCCAGCATCGCCGGCATGTCCACGTCGATCCAGCGCGTCTCGCGCGGCAGGTCGAGCCGCCACGGGCGGGCGTCGAGCCCGGCGGCCAGGTTCAGCACGGTATCGAAGCCCTCATCCCGCAGCGATTGCAGCACGATGTCGTCGAAGCACTTCGTGCGCACCACCATCGGCCAGCTCCACGCCCGGCCCTGCGGCACGCTGTCGACGATGCGCTGCCCGCGCTCGCCGGCGAGCCGCCGCGCATAGGGGTCGAGAAACAACGCGTCCTTCCGCTCGCTCTCCTGCGCGCGGTAGATCGCGACCCACAACGCGGTGTCGGAGACGTCACGGATGGGTTCGTCCGCCGCAGTCGATCTCGTGGGAGCCGCCATGACGGGTCGCGGCGGGCGCTAGCCCTGCCGCTTCTCCGCGCGCACCCACGCGTCCTTGAGCGTCACCGTGCGCAGGAACACCGGCACCCCCGGGCGCGAGTCGCGCGGGTCGGCGACGAAGTAGCCGACCCGCTCGAACTGCAGCGCCTGTCCGGGCACGGCGTCGGCGAGCGAGCGCTCGAGCTTGCAGCCCTGCCGGACCTCGAGCGAGTCAGGATTCAAGCCCGTGATGAAATCGTCGCCCTCGGGCACGTGCTCGGGGTCCTCGGCCACGAACAGCGCGTCGTACAACCGCACCTCGGCCTCGATCGCGTGCCGCGCCGAGACCCAGTGGATCGTGGCCTTCACCTTGCGGCCGTCGGGGGCGTTGCCGTTGCGCGTCTCAGGGTCGTAGGTGGCACGCACCTCGGTCACCTCGCCGGTCGCGGCGTCCTTCACGACGCTCGTGCAACGGATCCAGTAGGCGCCACGCAGGCGCACCTCGAGCCCCGGCGACAGGCGGAAGAACTTGGGCGGGGGCACCTCGCGGAAGTCGTCGCGCTCGATCCACAGCTCGCGCGAGAACGGCACCCGGCGCGTGCCCGCGGCCGCGTCCTCGGGATTGTTACCGAGCTCGAACTCCTCGACCTGGTCCTCGGGATAGTTCTCCAGCACGACGCGCAGCGGCTGCAGCACCGCCATGCGCCGCAGCGCGCGCCGGTTCAAGTCCTCTCGCACGCAATGTTCGAGCAGCGCCAGCTCGACGCGGTTCTCGCGGCGCGCCACGCCGATCCGTTCGGCGAGGTCGCGCAGTGCCGCAGCGGGATAGCCGCGGCGGCGCATGGCGCTGATCGTGGGCAGACGCGGGTCGTCCCAGCCGCTGACGTGGTGCTCTTGTACGAGGCGCAGGAGTTTCCGCTTGCTCATGACCGTGTGCGTGAGGTTGAGCCGCGCGAACTCATACTGGTGCGGCAGCGGACGCGGCAGATCGAGCGCCTCGAGCAGCCAGTCGTACAGCGCGCGGTGCGGCACGAACTCCAGCGTGCACAGGCTGTGCGTCACGCCCTCGATGTAGTCGGACAACCCGTGCGCGAAGTCGTAGAGTGGGTAGATGCACCAGCGCTCGCCGGTGTGGTGGTGCGCGGCGTGGCGGATGCGATACAGCACCGGGTCGCGCAGCCAGACATTGTGGGACGCCATGTCGATGCGGGCACGCAGCGTACGCGCGCCGTCGGGGAACTCACCCGCGCGCATGCGCGCGAACAGCTCGAGATTCTCGCGGACGCCCCGGCCGCGCCAGTGGCTGTCTTCACCCTTGTCGCCGGGTGCGCCGCGCATCCGATCCACCTCCTCGGCGGTGTGATCGCACACGTAGGCCTTGCCGGCTTCGATGAGCCGCACCGCGAGCGCGTGCAGGGCGTCGAAGTAGTCCGAGGCGCGAAACGCCTCGAGCTGTTGGGCGCCGGCCTCGGCGGGCAGCACGCTCGCGACATGGACATCGCGGCCCGCGGCTTCCGCCATGGCTCCCGCCGGCTTCAATCCGATGCAATGATCCGCCCAGCCGGCCACGAGCCAACGCACGTCGGTCAGGATCGAGTCCTCGTATTCCACTTCCTCCCTGGCCGGATTCGTGTCGTCCATGCGCAGGTTGCATCGCCCGCCGAACTGGAGCGCGATGCCGAAGTTCAGGCAGATCGCTTTGGCGTGACCGATGTGCAGGTAGCCGTTCGGCTCGGGTGGGAAGCGTGTCACGATGTGCTGCACGCGCCCCGCTGCGAGATCGGCTTTGACGATCTCGCGGATGAAGTCCTCGCGATCGGTGGCGGTCGGGGACAGCGTCTCGTCGGGCATGGTCGGCGGCTCTCGCGTGAGGCAGGCTCGCCCGGTGGCGCCGGGCCGCGGCTCGTGGCAGGCTGCGAAATAACGCCATCCTCGCGGGTCTGTCCAGCGGAGCGCCGAGCCGCGGCCCGGCTGAGAGCCCTGGACGGTGGCGTGCTCCCCAAGCTGGCGAATCCCTGACCGACCTTTCGCAGGGACCAGCGTTCCCGTTACCCTCAAGGGATGGACCGTACCCCAGCGGCCGTCCCCTTGTGGGCGGACCGAGTCGGCCCGCTCGTGCAGGCGCTGGCCGGTTCCGGGCGCGCCACACGGCAGGGCCGCCGAGCCGAACTCTGGCAAGTGCTGCATGCTGCCCTGTTCGGCGCACTTCGGGCCCAGGCTGGGCGGATCGCCCCGGTCAGCCAGGAGGATCTGGAGGACCTCGCCTCCGGCAAGGCGTTAGAACTCCTGCAGCAAGCCGAAGAGAGTCGGTGGGAGACAAGGAATCACGAGCCCAGGCAGATGGTCGGGTTCGTGTGGCGAGTGGCTCGGAATGCCCTCGTGGACCTGGCGCGCAAACGTGGGCGGGAAGCACCTCCGCCCGCCGATGCGGACGCTTGGGATCACGCGCTCGCGGACCGGGCGGGGAGAGAGGCGGGACCTGTGGAACTGACGGTGGCGAGCGAGTTCGTGGCGGATCTGGGTGTATGTCTCGAGCAATTGCCGCCACGTTCGCGCGCGGCGTGGTACCGCCGTGCGGTGCTCGAGCGCCCCACCCGCGAGACGGCACGGGTGCTCGGGCTCAAGGCCCCGCATGTCGACGTGCTCGTGCAGCGGGCGCGGGAATCGCTGGCGAGTTGCATGGGTTCCAAGGGCCACGCTGCGAGCGACGTGCATCCACAGGCATTCGTGGAATTGTGGTCGCGCTACTCGCACAGCGGATTCTTCGATCCACCCCCGCTGGACGGTGGTTCGCCTGAGCGCATGAACTCCGAGGGGATGCAACATGGTTGATCGCACAGCGCATCTCGATGACCTTCGCTGCACGGACCTCGTGCTGGGGTTGCTCGCGCCCGACGAGCGGCGCGACGCGCTGGCGCATGCCAGCCGCTGCCCTGCCTGTGCCGAGCGCCTGCGCTCGCACGTCGCGGCCGTGCACCGCATGCGCGCGAATCTGCCTGGCGCACGCATGGGCCCCGTGCAGCGGTTGCCACGCGCGTGGGCTCTGGCGCCGGCACTCGCCGCCGCTGCCGCACTCGTGTTGCTGGTGTGGTGGCCGCGCGGTGCTGAGCGAATCGGGGGGCGAACCACCAGCTGGCTGGCGATGCCCACGGACGGCGTATTGCTTCGGGAAGGGGAAGCCGAGGATCCGCATCTCGCTGCGGGCTTCGCAGCCTATGCACGGCACGATCTCGCCGGCGCGCGGCGCGAACTCGAGGCCGCGCACGCCAGCGAGACCGCCGAGCAGGCTCGCCGGGTGTACCTGGCCCACGTGGTGCTGCTGCAGGGAGACGCGGGGCGCGCACTCGAACTGCTACGATCGGTGACATGGATCGAGCTTCCTGCGGGCGTGCATCGCGAGGCGACAGAGCTGCTCGTGCAGGCGTTGCGCGCCACGGGCCACCCGGCCTCGGCGGACTCGCTGGAGCACGCGCTGCGCATGACGCCGGAATGGGTGCCGCTGCAACCGTGAGGCGGCTCGCGCGCGCCGCTGCTCCATCGCTGGGGGCGCTGGCGCTGGTGGGTTGCCTGGCGCCGGGGCCGCCCGCGGGACCGCTCGCGAGCGCCTGGCCAGTCGTGCGCGAGCAGGCGGATTCGCTGTACGCCCGGGGACAGGTGGCTGCCGCGGCGTCTGTCGTGGGCAGGGCCGCGTACTTCGTGCGGACGCCATATGCGGCGGACTGGCAGGTTGCCGAACGCCGGCTCACGGCGCGCGAATACGCGCGTGACGCCCAACGGCCCGCGACTGAACGAGCCGAGCTCATCGCGGCTGCCAGCGAGCTGCGTGCCGCCATGCGCTCGTCGCAGCAGGACTCGCTCGCGCAGGGCGAGCAGCTCGCCCGCGCTTCATTCACAACGCGTCGGCGGCTACTGGGGCCCGGGTCGCTCGCCACGGCGCGTGCGAGCCTCGAGCTTGCCGACCTGGCGTTCCGCCTGTCGCGCGTCACCGAGGCCGACGCGCTGGCGGAGGCTTCGGAGCGCACCATCGTGCGGACGCTCGGCGAGAACCACCCCGACGTGGCCATGGCGCGAGGGATCCGCGGGCGCAGCCTCAAGAACTACACCGGACAGATCGCACGGCCGCGCATCCTCGAGCTGTACGAGAGCGCGCTCCGCATCCGGATCGCCACACTCGGGCCCTCGGCCCCGGAGATCGCCGGCTCATGGCACGAGATCGGTAACCTCGAGCGCCTGAGTGGCCGCCCCGGCGCGGCGATCGGTTGCTTCCGCCTGGCCCTCGCCGAGCGCCGGCGCGTTTCGGGTCCGGTGCATGACGACGTCGCGGCGACATTGAGCGCGATGGCGGTGCTGGAGGCGTCGCGCAGTCATTGGCTGGCCGCGGAGTCGCTGGCCGCTGGCGCGCTTGCCGCCTCGCCGCCGGCGCCCGTGACGCCTCCGATGTCGCGCGCGTTCCGTCTCGGAGTCCTGGGGCAGATCCTGCGGCACAATGGCCATGCGCGCGAGGCCCTGCCGTGTCTGCGCGAGGCCGTTGCGCTCAACGAGACGGCATGGTCCCTGAGCCCCAGGGATGAGGGCAGCACGGTGCAGTCCGGGCTTGGGCTGCACGCGGATCTGGCCATTGCGCTGGCGGATCTGGACCGGCCCGAGGAGGCGCTGGACATCCTCGAGCAGGGCACCAGCCGGACGCTGCTCGAACGTCTGGGGGGCGAGGCTCCGAAGTCGCCGGCGGAGCGACTGCGCCGTGTGCAATCCGCACTGACGAGTGATGTCGCACTGGTGAGCTGGGTGCGGTCGCGATTCGCGCAACTCGGGGCGGACGAGCCGGCCTGGGCCTGCGTCGTGCGGTCCGAGGGCGCGCCACACTGGATTCGGCTCGTGGACTCCGAGCGCCGTCTCGGGCCGGCGCTGAAGCTGCGCACGGCGTTCTGGAGCGAGATGCGCTACGCGGCTCGCTGGCCGCTACGACTGGCCGCGAACGCGCGTGAGGAACGCCTCGCGAGCGAGATGGGGAAATCGTGGTTCGAGCCG
>JAYVCN010000053.1:0-4777 GCA_043749875.1 Candidatus Eiseniibacteriota bacterium
CGGGTCGCCGGTGGCGCGCGAGCGCGCCACCCTGCGGCACAGCGTGGCGAACTGGCGCGACAGGCCGCGCACGCCCGCCTCGAGCGTGTAGTAACGCACGATGGCGCGCACCGTCTCGTCATCGAGCGTCAGGTCACGGCCCGAGAGCCCGTGCTCGGTGAGCTGGCGCGGCAACAGGAAGCGGCGCGCGATCTCGAGCTTCTCGTCCTCCGAGTAGCCCGGCACCTCGATGACCTCGATGCGCTCCTGGAGCGAGTCGGGCACCAGCTCGAGTTGGTTCGCGCACATGATCACCACAGCGTGCGACAGGTCGATGGGGATGCCGAGGTAGTGGTCGGTGAACTGCGACGCACTCTCGGGGTCGAGCAGCTCGAGCAGCACCTCGGCCACGCCATGCCCGCCCTCGCCGACCAGGCGGTCCACGCCGTCGATCAACAACACGGGATTGCGCACGCCGGCGGAGCGCATGGCGCGCAGGATCTTGCCCGGTTGCGCCCCGGGCAGCGTGCGCGGCTCGCCCACCAGCTCGGCGGCATCGGAGGTGCCCGACACGTTGACGCGTGCGAACGGACGCCGCAGCGCCCGCGCGACCTCGGAGCCGAGCGAGGTCTTGCCCGTGCCGTGCGGACCCACGATGCACAGCGCGGGCCCGGGCAGGTCGTGCTTCAACCGGCGCACGGCGAGATATTCGAGGATGCGCTCTTTGGCTTTGGTGAGACCCAGATGCTCCTGCTCGAGTTCGGCCTGCACCTGGCGCAGGTCGGCATCCTCGCCGGCCGAGGTCTCCCATGGCGTGCTCCACAGCCACTGGAGATACCCCCGCACCTGCGCCGCCTCGGGCGATCCCGTGGGCAGCCGGCGCAGCCGGTCCATCTCGCGCTGCGCGCGCCGCGCCACCTCGGGCGGCAGCGAGTTCGCGACCGCCGCGGGCACGCCGGAGTGCGTCGCATCTGGCGCGTGCGCCGGCGGCGCTTCAAGCGCGGCCGTGGCACGCAGCGTGCGAGGCGCTTGCGGCGGGCGGGTGCGGGACGGCCGGGCCATGAGCCCTCCGTGGCTTCGAAGTGGGGAATCCAGACAAAGCGGGGTGCTGGGCGCGACTGGCCCCGTGGCCAGACATGCAAGCAGGCTGCCGCGCCGAGCGGCCGCGCATGGGAATCGCTGGCCAACCGGCAAGTTATTGCCAGCGTGTTGGTTAGCGACATGGTCGCAGGCCGCGGCGCGGAAAGACGCGGCACCCGGGGTGAACACGCTGCGAGCGCGATGGTTGCTGCATGGTCCGACCTGGAACTGGGGCGCTGACGGGGGTGCACGCCGTGCGAAGTGCACGGGCGTGATTGCGGTATGTCCTGGCCGGCGTGCGAGTTCGCGCGCTCGAGTCAACGCGAGCGCGCGGCGACCAGCCGAATGCGGAAACACGAAACCCCGCACCCTTTCGGGCACGGGGTCTCGTCGCGAGCGAAGTCGACGACCGGTGTTACCCGGCAGATCGCCTTCACACTGACCCACGCCGATGTGGAGTTGAACGCGACGCGAGGGAAAGCGGTGTTCAGCGAAGATGAGTATACGACATCAGGCGCGATTCGCTTGAGAAATCGTGCGAGAAATCGTGCAAACACCTCGCGTACTCGCAACTACGGCGGCCACCTTCGCGAGCAGGTGGCCGCCGGGGAATGCCCATCGACCTTGACAGCCGGTCACTCAAGATCACCGGCAGATCGCCCTTACAGTGGAGCCTTACCGGTAGATCACCTTGACCGCGCCCCACGTTGACGCCCTGGTCGGCACCGTCGAGCAATTCGGGTTGCGCGGCGACTGCGAGTTGCGCGGCGCGGGCGCGGTGTTCGTGGTGAAGTCCGCGGAGTTGTTGTCGGTGTCGGTGATGCCGCCGATCTTGCGCAGGGCCGCCGTCGTAGCGGTCAGGGCCGCCGTCGCGGTGTTCTCAGCGCAGTTCGAGGTGCCCCACGCGACCTTGTCGATGATCGTGCCGACCTCGGAGCCGCAGGCGACGCCGCCGGTCGCAGTGCCGTTACCGTTCAACTGGGTCACCAGCATGACCTTGCCATTCGTACCGGACATGTTGAACTGGGTATTCGGTGAGGTGGCGTAGTCCGCACCGATCGGCGGCGCACCACCCGAGCCCACATTGCCCGCAAACAGCAGGTAGCTGCAGGGCTGGATGACGGCACCCGTGGGGAAGACGAATGCGTTGCCCGTGAAGCTGTTCCACAGGCCCGTGGCTGAGCCGTACTCGATCACCCAGCCGCTGATATTCACTGGCGAGGCGGAGGAATTGAACAGCTCGACGAAGTCAGTCGAGTTGGTGGTCCCACCGCCGCCGCCGTAGACCTGGCTGATGCGGACAGCATTGGCAGCGAAGGCCGGAGCAGCACAGACTGCTAGAAGGACCAGCATGGTAGCGATTCGCTTCATCATGGGACTCCTTTCGGGTGCGGAAGGCGTGATGCGTCCCCTGGGGGGGAGCTGAAGCGGTGTTGATGGCCGACTCACCGTGCACGCACCCGAGGCAGCGGGCGCAGCTGGAATGGAGTCAGGACGCGTGAAGATGCGTCAGCTGTCCCATCCGGGGCAAGCACAGAATGCCCGCCGCGAGATTTGTTTTTCGGTTGAAACACGCAGCAACAAAAAATTCTTGCTAGTGCGCTCCGGTCCAGGGGTGGCGTGGCGTACCGGCACCCACGGGTGGGGAGGCGGCCGAACCACCCGGGCTCTCTGTTGTCCACAATTCCTGGGCTCACTAGCCCATCCGTCAGGCGCTTCGGGCCTGCTTCTGGCGCAGCCGCACCCACAGCATCCGGGTCCCGTTCGCGATCAGGAACAGCGCAAATGCGCGCGCCAATGCGACCTGCGGCAGGCGTTGGGCCGCAAGCGAGGCGAGCGGCGCTCCCACCAACGCGCCCAGCGCCAGCCCGGGCAACAGTGGTCGGGCGACGTTGCCGTGGCGGTCGTGCTCCAGCGCCCCGAACGGCGCGGTCACCAGGATGATCGCGAGGCTTGTGCCCTGGGCGGTCTGCTGCGTCATGCCGAACAGCAGCGTCAGCGCCGGCACCGCGATGATCCCGCCGCCCACGCCCATGAACCCGGACAGCAGCCCCACGACCGCGCCCACGGCGAGGGAGGCCGCCAAGCCCAAGGGGCCGGTGAGCACGTGCTCCGCCGATCCGGCGGGCGTGCGCCACAGCATGCGCGCGGCCACCAGCAGCAGGAACACGGCGAACGCGAGCGTGAGCCGCTCGCGGCTGGTGCGGGCGGCGAGCCGCGCGCCAAAGCGGGCGGTGAACACGCTCGCCACGCTCATGAGCGCTGCCGGCAGCCAGGCCACGTGCCCGGCGAGCCCGTACACCACCAGCCCGGCCACGGCGGTCGCGCCGATCGCGGCGAGCGACGTGCCGTGCGCCGCATGCTGCGAGAGCGCGAAGAATGCCGTCAGCATGGGCACCAGTACAATGCCGCCGCCCACGCCGAACAGTCCGCCCGCCAGTCCGGCGGTGAAGCCCGCAAGCACGGCCGCGAACCATCGGCGTGAAGTCATACCGCCAGCCTACACTGCCCTTCGGGCTCCCGCCCGCGCGGCTACGGCTGTGTCGAGGTCGCGGTGGGCTGCGACACCTTCTGGATCAGGCGCACGGCATCCGCGAAGCGCGTGGCGTTCGTGGGCGCGCCCAGCACCACCGCGATCAGCTCGCGGCCCTCGGTGCGGACCCAGGTGGCGAAGCAATAGCCGGCCTCGACGATGAAGCCGGTCTTGCCGCCGAGGATCTCGTAGCGGCCGTACAGCAGGCGGTCCGTGTTGTGGATCGCGTGCCGGCGACGTTCGGTGCGGAAATCGTACGAGCGCGTGGTGGTGATCTCGGCGATCAGCGGCTCGTTGGCCGCCGCGTGCAGCATGCGCGCCACGTCGGAGGCGGTGGCCACGTTGTGCTCGTCGAGGCCGGTGAACTCCACGAAGCGCGCGCCGGTGAGCCCCAGCTCGACGGCCTTGCTGTTCATGCGCGCGACGAACTCGGTCGCGGGCAGCCCCGACTCCAGCGCGATCACGCGCGTGGCGCAGTTGTCCGAGGACATCAGGCTCATGTGCAGGAGCTCGCCCAACGGCGCGTGCTCGCCGAGGCGCAACTGCGTGTGGCCGGCACCGGCGATCTCGGTGGCCGTGACCTCGACCTCGCGCGTCAGGTCGGGCTTCTGCTCCAGGAACACCATGGCCGTCATGAGCTTGGTGAGGCTCGCGATGGGGACCGAGCGCGACGAGTTCTTCTCATAGAGCACCTCGCCGGTGGCCGGGTCGAGCACGATGGCGTTGCGCGCGTACACGCCTCCCGGCGGCGGCAGGCGGTGGCGGCGCGCGCGGCGATGATGCCGCGTCACGACCGGCCTCGCGGCCGTGCCCGCCCGAGCGGCCAGCGACAGCGGCCCGGGAACTGCGGGAGCAATGGTGGCGGCCCCTGCCATCGTGGCCATGGTCGCCAGAAAGGCGCTCAGGAACAACACGCCCGGTGCGCGCAAGCGCATGGAAAGATCCTCCTCAAGGGTTCCCGGACCGTCCCGGGTACCGAAACCATCCTTGGCATCGGCAGGTACAGCCGATGAAACTCTAGTGGGGCAAGCACCCTATGGTCAACGCACAACGCGTGTGCGCTTGCGAACCGCAACGTCCGCGTGCCGCGCGCACTATTCGCCGGAAGACAGCCAATGGCGAAATTGTGCGAGGGACGCGGCCGCGAGCGAATCCGCCTCGACGAACTCGGCCCGGCGCCTGCCC
>JAYVCN010000054.1:0-11481 GCA_043749875.1 Candidatus Eiseniibacteriota bacterium
GCGGGTGCATGTCGAGGTAGAAGCGGCCGGCGAGCTTGCCGCCGTCCACCATCTCCCAGCACTCGACCGACGGATCCCACACCGGCGCGTTCGGCACGCGCCTGAACGAGACGCTGAACAGTTTCGCCGCCACGTCGAGCACGCCCTGCTTGACCTGTTGGTAGGGCAGGTAGGCGCGCAGGTCCTGCGAGTCGAACGAGTAGTCGCTCTTGCGCACCTGTTCGGAGTAGTAGGGGAACTCCCAGAAGTTGATCACCGTTGCACCCGGCGTGTCCTTCGATTTGCGCGCGAGCAACTGCGCGTACTCGCGCGTCTGCCGCTCGCCGGAGGCGTTCACGCAGCGGTCGATGAACGCGCGCGCGGTGGCGGCGTTGCCGGCCATCTTGTCGGCCATGACGCAGTCAGCATAGTTCGTGAAGCCGAGCGCCAGCGCCAGTTCGTGCCGCTTCTGTCGCATGCGGTCGAGCACCTCGATGTTCTTGGGGAACGCGCGATTCTGGTATGCCAGGTACATGCGGCGGCGCAGGTCGTCGGATTTCGCATAGGTCGAGACCGGGCCGTAGTCGGGGTACTCCACGGTCAGCGTGATGCGACCGTCAGTGCCGGGCTTGTGCCGGTCGATGAAATCCTGCGGAAGACCCTCAAGGTCAGCCGGTGCACAGCTGACCGTGGTCTTGTCCTCGCGGATGTTGCGTCCGAACTCCTGGCTCACCAGCACCAGCTCCTCTTGGAGCTTTTTCACCTTGTCGCGCGTCGCCTCGTCCATGTCCACGCCGGAGAGCCGGAAGTCGCGCAACGTCTTCTCGACGTAGTACTTGGTCTCCGCGTCGGCGCCGGACAGGTCCATGCTGGAAATCGCCTCGTACACCTGACGGTTGAGCGACAGGTCGGTGCCGAACTTCGAGAGCTCCTGGTCCATCTCCTCGGCCATCGTGCGCGTGGCGGAATCCGGGCTCACTTCCTCCATGAGTCCGCCCTGCGAGCCGGCCATGTCGAGTTGGCGTGAGATCTCGTCGAACGGCACCAGCGTGTTGGCGATGGTGTGCGTGCCCTTCACCGCCAGCATGCGATCCATCGCCGCCTTGGCCAGGGCCAGACGGTGCTCGGTGCGAACCTTGAACTGCGCCGCATTCGGCCGTCCGGTCCAGAACGGGGCGTTGTCGGCGGACGCCAACATGGGCGCGGCGGCAGCCTTGTGACTCGCGGCGGCTTTGTGCGCAGTAGCGGCGCCCTGCGAGCTCGCGACGGGCGCCAGCACGGCGAGCAGGGCGAGCGAGCCAAGGGCGGCGGCGAAGCGCGCGATCGGCAGGGGGCGGGAAGGCATCATCAGAAGTCTCCTCAGGGAGGGGTTCTCGGGCCCGTGCGCGTCACGAGTGCGCGCGGGCGGATGGGCGAGTCTCGAGGCGCGCAGGCTAACGGGCGCTGGCCTGTTCCACAACGCCCCGGCCCCCGGCGCGGGGCCGCGCGGCCCAAGCGCGGCAAGCGCGCGAACCGACACCGCGTCGCCCGGCATCAGCCCCGGATCGGCCCCGGTTCAGCCACGATTCATCCCTTCTGCGGGCGCGACGGGCGCATCTCGACCCGGCTGTGCATGGCGCGCGGGTGGGTGCGCAGCAGGTCCACGACCATCTCGCCGATGTCCTCCGGCTGCAGCGCCCAGTCCTTCTTCGCCGCCGCGCCGCGACCGAAATCCGTCGCCACGCTCCCGGGCATCAGGTAGGTGACGCGGATGCCGTCTTCGCGCACCTCCTGGAACAGCGCTTCACTGAAACCGTTCACCGCGTGCTTGCTGGCGCAATAGGCGGCCGCGCCGGGGAAGGCATTGCGACCGGCGAGTGACGAGAGATTGAAGATGTAGCCGCCGCCGCGCTGCTTCATGCGCGGGATGGCCTCGCGCGTGCAGTAGAACACGCCGTTCACGTTGGTCTCGATCACCGCGTGCCAGTCGTCGAGGCTCATCTCGGCGACCTTGGTGAACACGCCGACGCCGGCGTTGTTCACCAGCACGTCGATGCCGCCAAGGTCTTTTTCGACGGCGGAAAACAGTTCTGCAACCTGGTCGTGCCGGCGCACATCACACGCGTAGCCGCGCGCGCCGGAGCCGATCTCCGCCGCCGCCTTGGCTGCCGCCGTGGCGTCGCGAGCCGACAGCGCCACGACCATTCCCGCCCTGGCCAGCGCCTCGGCGATGCCGCGGCCGATGCCGCGATTGCCCCCGGTGACCACGGCCACTTTCCCCTGCAATGACGACATGCATGCCTCCTCAGGAAAATTGTAGAAGAATTCAGCTGCCCGCCAGGTCGCGAGGCCCGATGCGGCGCAGCAATCGGGCGACACCCTGGCCCTCGCGTGCGATCTCCACAAATGTCCCGGGCGAGAACGCGAGCTCCTCGCCCACCAGCTCCTGCGCCAGGCGCCCGATGAGCGGAATATGCGTCACCACCAGCACGGTCCGGGCGAGCGGCGCGGCCGCCGTGATGGCGGCGAGCGCTTCGCCGGGCTCGCCCTCGGGGATGAGTTCACTCAGGACGAGCCGCGGAGCCTCGCAATCGAGCGCACCGGCGAGCACCCTGGCGGAGTCTGCTGCGCGCCTGAAAGGGCTGGTGCAGATCGCCCCGGGACTCCAGCCTTCGGCCTCGAGCATCGCGCCCAGACGTTGCAGGTAGACGGCTCCTTCGGGCAGCAACTCGGCCTCGGGCGATTGCCCGCTGGCGAGCCCGTGGCGGAGCAGCGCGAGGATGCGGAGCATGCAGCACAGGATGACGCGAACCACGCCGGGGTCAAGGAGATTCGCGCCCGATCGTCGCCGCGTGAGCTGCCCCGCTGAAGCGACGCTGCGCGCCCGGCGCGCCCGCTCAAAGACAACGCGGCAGGCCCGGGAGAACTCCGAACCCGCCGCGCGTGTTCAGTCGATGGCCGCGACTACATCCCGCTTGCCACCGGAGGAGCGGTCTTCGCGTCCAGGTCGAACGTGATCATGAACCCGTTGGAGCCGTGGAACTCGAATTGCTTGTCGCCGGTACGCAGCGCCTCGACCGTGTTCGGCATGATCACGAACCCGTCGTTCCGGGGTGCGCCCCAATAGGGGAGATTGCGGATCACCACCGGCTGGTCGTTCATGCCCTTGAACATCTTGAGCGCGACCTCGGCCGAGTGGCCACCGTCGAGCGTGGCGTTCGCCTCGGTCTTGCTGGCGGTCCAGGCGATGTCGCCCTCGGCGGTGGTGAGCGACTTCCAGTGCACCGGGAACAGGTGCGCCGCGATCTTGCCAATCGCGTCGCGCTGATCCTTCGAGGTGCTGCGGTCGAACGTCACGACCGCCCAGTCCATGCCCTTCGTGAAGTCGCCGCCCAGATCGCCGTAGATCCAGAACTTGGCGCCGTCCAGGCGGGTGGCGCCGAAGTAGCCGTGGTTCACCTTGTAGGCGTTGTTGAAACGGCAGAAGTGCTCCATGGCGTGGCCTTCGTGGCCCATGTCCATCTGGCCGCCCGCGGCCGCGGGGGAGGTGTTGAAGTAGCACTGGCAGAAGACCGGGCAGGAGCACGCCTCGATGGCGGTCGCGTTCATGCTCCACTCGGGTTTCGCCGCCGAACTTCCGGCCAGCTTCGCGCCGACCGCCAGTGAGCCGAAGATCAGCAACCCGACCACGACGATGATGACTCGCATGTTCACCTCCATGCAGGAGCGGACACCGGCGCGACAATGGGTTTTGTCGCACCCGATGCGCGAGGCTAACCCCGACGGCACACCCGGGTCCAAGCGAAATTGCGCCGCGCGGTTCCCGCCCGGCGGAGTGCCTCGCGGAGTGCCTGTTTGCACACGCTGCAAGCCGTCCGATAGCATCGATGCCCACTCGACCCACAGGCCAGCGCCCGCGCCCGCGGCCCAAGGAGCACCCCAGCATGTCCAGCCGTTACCTCGAGATCCTGCGAGACCGCGTCGTGTTCTTCGACGGCGGCATGGGCACGCAGGTGCAGGCGCGCGAGCTCTCCGCCGAGGACTATGGTGGCAAGCGCTGGGACGGCTGCATCGACTACCTGTCGCTGACGCGGCCGGACGTGGTCGAGGACATTCACTCGACCTACTTCGACGCGGGCGCTGACGTCGTCGAGACGAACTCGTTCCAGGCCTCGCGCACGCGGCTCGAGGAGTGGGGGCTCGGCGAGCGCACGGTCGAGCTGAACCGCGCCGCCGCAGCCATCGCGCGGCGGGTCGCCGACCGCTACGCCGCAGCGGATGGCCGGCCGCGGTTCGTCGCCGGGTCCATGGGGCCATCGGGATTCCTGCCGTCGTCCGAGGACCCCGAGCTGGGCAAGCTGTCGCAGGCCGAGCTGGAGCTTTCGTTTCGCGACCAGGCGCAGGGTCTGCTCGAGGGCGGCGCGGATCTGCTGATCCTCGAGACGTGCCAGGACATGCTCGAGATGAAGGCGCAGATCCTTGCAGCCCGGAACGCCATGGGTATCACGGGCCGAAAGGTGCCGATCCAGAGCTCGATCACGCTCGATCCCACCGGGCGCATGCTGCTCGGCACCGACTATCGCGGTGCGCTCGCGACGCTCGAGGCGATGCACGTCGACGTCATCGGGCTCAACTGCTCCACCGGCCCGGACCTGATGCGCGATGCCATCCGCTACCTGTGCGAGAACGCCAGCACGCCGGTGCACTGTATTCCCAACGCCGGCCTGCCCATCAACGACGGGGGCCGCACGCTGTACCCGATGCGACCAGCTCCGTTCGCCGAGTCGCTGCGCGAGTTCGTGCTCGATTTCGGCGTGAACATCGTCGGTGGCTGCTGCGGCACGACGCCCGAGCACATCCAACGCATCGTCGCCGCGGTGGGCCACGGCACCCGCCCTCGCCCGCGGCCCTGGGCGCAGTCGCTGGTACGTGTCGAGCGGCATGACCGCGGTGGCGTTGGAGCAGGAGCCCCGGCCGCTGCTGATCGGCGAACGGCTGAACACGCAGGGCTCGCGCAGGGTCAAGCGACTGGCGCTCGAGAACGCGCTCGAGGACATGGTCCCGATCGCGCGCGAGCAGGTCGAGGGCGGCGCGCACGTGCTCGACGTGTGCCTGGCGCTCACCGAAAGAACCGACGAGGCTGGACAAATGCGCGCGCTGGTCAAGAAGCTGGCGCTGTCGGTGGAGGCGCCGCTGTGCATTGACTCGACCGAGGCGCACGTGCTGGACGCGGCGCTGCAGGCTTACCCGGGCTCGGCGATCGTCAACTCGATCAACCTCGAGAACGGCCGCGAGCGCATCGAGGCGGTGATGCCGCTGGTCATGCGCCACGGCGCAGCGGTGATCGCGCTGACCATCGACGAGACCGGCATGGCCAAGACCGCCGAGCGCAAGCTCGAGGTGGCGCGCCGCATCCACGACATCGTGACCCAGGAGTACGGGCTGCCGCCCGAACGGCTGATCTTCGATGACCTCACGTTCACGCTCGCCACGGGCGACGAGGAATTCACGCGCTCCGGCATCGAGACACTGGAGGGCATCAAGCTCATCAAGCGGGAACTTCCCGGCGTGCTCACCTCGCTCGGCGTGTCGAATGTGTCGTTCGGGCTCGGCAAGGAATCGCGCGCGGTGCTGAACAGCGTGTTCCTGTATCACGGCGTGCAGGCCGGGCTCGACATGGCGATCGTGAACCCGGCCGATGTGATTCCCTACGCCGACCTGTCGGCGGATGACCGGCGGCTCGCGGAAGACCTGGTGTTCGCGCGCGAACCGCAGGCACTCGCCAACTTCATCCATCACTTCGAGGGCCGCGCGCCCGACGCCCGAGCGCGCGAGGACGAGGCCGCCGAGGCCGCGATGAGCGTGGAGGAGCGCATCCACCACCAGATCCTGCACCGCCGCGGCGCCGGCATCGAGACGCTGGTGGACGAGGCCGTGCGCCGCCAGGACCCGGTGCAGGTGCTCAACACGGTGCTGTTGCCGGCGATGAAGGAAGTCGGTGACAAGTTCGGCGCCGGCGAGCTGATCCTGCCGTTCGTGCTGCAGAGCGCCGAGGTCATGAAGAAGGCGGTCGCACAGCTGGAGCGCTATCTGGAGAAATCCGCCGACGTGTCCAAGGGGCGCGTGGTGCTGGCCACGGTGTTCGGCGACGTGCACGACATCGGCAAGAACCTGGTGAAGACGATCCTGTCGAACAACGGCTACACCGTGTTCGATCTCGGCAAGCAAGTCCCGGTGCAGGCCATCGTGGACAAGGCACGCGAGCTGGACGCCACCGCCATCGGTCTCTCGGCGCTGCTCGTGTCCACGAGCCGGCAGATGCCCACGTGCGTCGCTGAACTCCATCGTCTCGGACTGAGCGTGCCCGTACTGATCGGCGGCGCCGCGATCAACCGCAACTTCGGACGGCGCGTGGCGCTGGTGGACGGCGAGGTGTTCTACGAACCCGGCGTGTATTACTGCAAAGACGCGTTCGAGGGGCTCGACACCATGAACGCGCTCATCGACAGCGGAACGCGCACCGAGCTGGTCGCGCGCGTCAAGCGCGAGGCGTTCGAGTTCAAGAGCAAGAGCGCCGAGAATGAAGCACGCTCGGCCGCGGCGAGCGCGCAGCAGCAGGACTTCAAGGTGAACGTGTCGCGCGACGTCACGGTGCCCGCTCCGCCGTTCTGGGGCGCGCGCGTCACGCTCACGTCGGCGATTCCGTTCGACGGCATGTACGCCGGGATGGACCTGAAGACGCTCTATCGCCTGCACTGGGGCGCCCGCGGGGACGCGGCGCAGGTGGACAAGCTCGTGCGCGACGACTTCGAGCCGCGCCGTTTGAAGCTGCAGCGCGAGGCGCGCGAGAAGGGCTGGCTGCGGCCGATCGCCGCCTACGGCTACTTCCCGTGCCAGTCCGAGGGCCAGGACCTGGTCGTGTTCGAGCCGAGCGCGTTCGTGCCGGGCTCGCTCACACCGCGGGGCAAGATCGAGGAGGTCGCGCGCTTCACGTTTCCGCGCCAGGCCGACCGCGAGGGACTGTGCCTGTCCGATTACTTCCAGCCCGCCGCTTCGTCACGCTTCGACGTGGTCGCGTTCCAGATCGTGTCGGTGGGTTCCGGCGCCGATGAGTTGGGTGCGGCGCTCGACAAGCGCGGGGAATACGCCGAGTCGCTGTTCGTGCACGGCCTGGCCATGGCGGCCACCGAGGGGCTCGCGGAGTGGCACCACCAGCATATCCGTGGCGAGCTGAAACTCGAGGAGCAGCGGGGCAAACGCTACTCGTTCGGCTACAGCGCCTGCCCCGAGCTTGCTGATCAGGCCAAGCTGTTCGCGTTGCTCCATCCGCAAGAGTCCATCGGTGTGGCGCTCACCAGCGCGTATCAACTGGTGCCCGAGGCCAGCACGACGGCGCTGGTGGTGCATCACCCGCAGGCGAGTTACTACCTCGTGCGCGAGTAGCGGGCGGGCTGCTCAGCGCCCCACGTTCCAGCGCGCGAGCCGCAGCGCCGGGTGTCCGCCGACCCGGCTCGTCCACACCAGGTACGCCGCGCTGCCCGCACGTTCCGTGGCCACGCATGGGTAGGAGGCGCCCTGCGTGCCGGGCACGACGAAGCGCTCGACCACGCGGTGCCCGGAGGGCTCCACGCGAACCAACGTGAGCTGGTGCGTGCCCGTCGAGTCCACATCGCACGCGATCAGCGTGCCGCTCATGCCGGCTTCGCCGACGCCGATGTGCACGGTCGGAAGCTTGTCGCCCAGCAGCACGGGAATCGCCTCGCCGGTCGAGTCCATGAGCTCGGGGACGTTCTGGCGGAACCACACGCCTGCCCGTTCAGGGGCACCGGTATACCACGCCAGCCGCAACGTGCCGTCGCGTGACAGCGTCATGGCCGGACCCGAGGGCGGGCAGTCGGCGACCTGCCATTCATCCGCGTGCATGCGCACGGGCGGCCCGCCCGCGCGGGCCAGCACGATGTCGCGGATCTGCCCCGGGTAGTGTTTGCGGAACGCCGCGAAGATGTTGCCGGCCGGGTCGACGACCAGGCTCACGCGGCAATTCGGACACACGCCGGACCAGTGTGCGGCGTTGGGACCCCAGTGCGCGCCGAAGTCTCCGGAGCGCGCGAACCAGATGGACGCGTCCTTACCCTCCGAGGGGTCGGAGACGGTGGAGTCGGAGCCCGGCCGGCTGTCGAGCCAGGCCGCGAACAGCGGCCCCTGGGGTCGCAGCGCGAGGTCGTGGAAGGACTGGCTGCCCGGGCCGCCCGTGGTGTCATCGTTCACCGTCACCGGTCGCTTCCAGCTGGTGCCGCCGTCGAACGAGTGCGCCATGCGCACGTCGGTCAGGCGCGGCTCGTGCGCCGCGGTCGCTGTCCAGCTGGACCACGCGATCCCGACGTTTCCGTGGTCGTCGCACACCATGCGTGGCGAAGACTCGGGCTCGAGCCGTAACTGATCGCCCGCGGAGCTCACCACCACCGGCACCGACCAGGTGGCACCCTTGTCGGCCGAGCGCGCAAACCACACATGCCAGCTGCTGCTGTCCCCGGCGATCCAGCTCAGCAACACGTCGTGGTTGATCGGGTCACAAGCGATGGCGGGACTGAACGCCTCTTGTGCGACCATTCCGGGCGGAGTCAGTGCCGTGACGGTGGAGGGCTTGGTCGTGCAGCCCATGCCGAGCGACAGGAGCGCGGCCCATGCGAGAAGGCTGGCGAGTGTGACGAACGAGCGAACCTCGCCGGGCATCGGCACCCGTGCGGACTTCGAATCGCGAGCGAACGTGGGCATGGGCTTCCGGTCGGGGGTCCGTGAAACGGCGCAGTCGATAGCGCGCAAGCATCGAGCATACTCCCCGGAGGGTGTGCGCGTGAACTCAGCTAGCGGTGGATTGGCGCACGCCGCGGATTGACGTCGTCCCCGCCGCGCGCGACTCTTCGCGCGACCCAATGCGTAAGGAGCCCGGCCTTGACCATCGCGCGCTATCACGACGGACAGCGTGAACTTCAAGATTCGTTTGACTCGCGCCGCATCGCCGACCGTCTGGACCAGGTCACGTATTCGAGCGAGCTGGCCGAATCGCACAGGGCGTTCATCGAACGCGCCGAGATGTTCTTCCTCGCCACAGCCGGGCCCGATGGCCAGCCCGACTGCTCGTTCAAGGGGGGCCGAGCGGGATTCGTGCGGGTGCTGTCACCGACCGAGCTGGCGTGGCCCGACTACGACGGCAACGGCCAGTTCCGCTCGCTCGGCAACCTGCGCGTGAACCCGCGCGCCGGCTTGCTGTTCGTGGACTGGGAGCGCCCCTCGCGACTGCGCGTGAACGGCGTCGTCACGATGTCCGCCGACGATGTGCTGCTCGCGAGCTGGGAGCGAGCACAACTGGTGATCCGGCTAGCAGTGCAGCAGGTGTTCCCGAACTGCCCGCGCTACATCCCCCGCATGCAGATGCTCGAACCGTCACCGTACTCGCCGAGCCCGAACCACGCCCCGCCCCGCCCGGGTTGGAAGGACGACCCGCGCTTCCGTGACGCACTGCCAGGGAAGGACCGAACCGAATGATGCCGAAGCCGTTCCTCGCTGCCGCCGTGCAGGCCGCACCCGTGTTCCTCGACCGCGACGCCACGGTGGACAAGGCGTGCGCGCTCATCGCGGCCGCCGCGGCGAACGGTGCCCGCCTGATCGTGCTGCCCGAGACGTTCGTGCCGGCCTACCCTGCGTGGGTGTGGTTCCTGCCGCTCACGCGCCGCGCCGACATCGCCATGCTCTACCGCACGCTGGTCGAGCAATCGGTGGAGGTGCCCGGGCCGGAGGTGGCGCGACTGGGCGCCGCCGCGCGCGCTGCGGGTGCATGGGTGGCGGTGGGCGTCAACGAGCGCAATGTCGGCCACTCGGGCACCACGCTCTACAACACGCTGCTGTTGTTCGATGATCAGGGCCGGCTCGTCGAGTGGCACCGGAAGCTCATGCCCACGGGCGGTGAGCGCATGATCTGGACCCCCGGCGAGCCCGTGCCACTCCAGGTCCACGACACGCCGCTCGGGCGCGTGGGGCAGCTCATCTGCTGGGAGAACTACATGCCGCTCGCGCGCTTCGCACTCTACGAGCAGGGCGCGCAGATCCACCTGGCGCCCACGTGGGACAAGAGCGAGCAGTGGCTGGCGTCCATGCGCCACATCGCGCGCGAGGGCCGCATGTTCGTGATCAGCGTCTGCCAGGCGCTGCACCGCGACATGGTGCCGGATCGCTTCCCGTTCAAGGACGCGCTGCTGGCGGGGCTCCACTGGATCAACGTCGGCAATAGCGTGATCGTGGACCCTGAGGGCAACGTGATGGTGGGCCCATGCGAGGCGAAGGAAGAGATCTTGTACACGGAGATCGACCCGGGCAAAGCTTCAGGCTCGCGCTGGATCTTCGATGCCGCCGGGCACTACAACCGACCCGACCTGTTCACGTTCTCGCAGCGCGGCGGGGAAGCAGCGGAACCCGCGGAGCCAGTGCCCGCGTCGAACTCCGCGCCGGCGCGCGCCGCTCGCAAGCAGTCCGCGGGCGGCGAACGGCGTTCGCCAAGGAAGCCCGTGGCGAATGCCGCGGCGAAGAAACGCCGTCGCTGAGGCAATCAAGCGCCCGCGCCATTGACGAGCCCGCCGCGCGCGTGTCTCATGCGCGCATGGACGTTCGCCCGGTCACGCTCGAGGGCCGCCACGTGCGGCTCGAACCGCTCGATCTCGAGCGGCATTGGGACGGCCTGCGCGCCGTCGGGCTCGAGCAGGAGCTGTGGCGCTTCACCACCGCACTGGTGCGCGAGGAAGCCGACCTGCGCCGCTACCTCGAGAGGGCGATCGACGAGCGCGACCGCGGCGTCTCGCTGCCATTCGCCACCATCCACGTCGCGAGCGGCCGTATTGCGGGTTCGACGCGGTTCGGAAGCTTCGTGCGCGAGCACAGGCGCGTCGAGATCGGCTGGACCTGGCTCGGGAGCGAGTTCCAGCGCACCGCGCTCAACACCGAGGCCAAGTACCTGATGATGCGGCACGCATTCGAGAGCTGGGGCTGCATGCGCGTGGAGCTGAAGACCAGCAGCACGAACCTCAAGTCGCAGGCCGCCATGCGCCGGCTCGGGCTCGTGCAGGAGGGCCTGTTCCGCAAGTGGATGTTCAACGAGAACGGCACTCCGCGCGACACGCTGTGGTTCAGCTGCATCGACGACGAGTGGCCGGCGATGAAGGCACGGCTGGAGGGGATGCTGACGGGCTGACCCGCCTACGCCGCCTTCCCCAACGCCTCGCGCACCTCGCTGCCGTCGCCGATGTGGTGCGCGCGCAGCGAGGTGGCCAGCAACCCCTTGAGCGCTTCGCGGTCGGCGGGGATTCCCTTGGCCTGCGCATCGGCTTCAAGCTCGGTGAGCAGTCCGGCGAGCACGGCCGGCAGCTGGTCGGGAATGCCGCTCCAGTTGCAGCGGACGTACTCGCCGATGCGGTCGTGCTGGTCGTCGGCTAACGCGGCGAGACCGCGCAGCTGGACCAGCTTGAGGAGCCC
>JAYVCN010000055.1:0-3132 GCA_043749875.1 Candidatus Eiseniibacteriota bacterium
CGGCAGGCTGTCCGAGGCCGAGGCGCGCCTCGCACTCACCCGATCCGACGGCGCGGGCTGGTTCCGCGACCAGGCTCTGGCGCAGGTCGTGGGCTGGCAGCGTGGCGACCTCGCCGACTATGGCGTCACGTTCGATCGCTGGTTCCTCGAATCCTCGCTGTACCCGGATGCGGTCAACCGCACGCGCGCGGCGCTCGAGTCGCGCGGCGTGACGTATCGCGCCGAGCGCCCGGAGGGCGTCACCGAGGCGGCCGAGGCGCGGGTCAGGGCCGAGGCGGGCGCTGCCGGCGGCGGTGGCGTCGCGACCTGGCTCCGCACGTCGCGCTACGGCGACGCCATGGATCGCGTCATCGTGCGCTCCGACGGCCGGCCCACCTACCTGTTGCCCGATCTCGCATATCATGCTGACAAGCGCACGCGCGGTTTCCGCAGGGCCATCAACCTGTGGGGCCCCGACCACCACGCCTACATCGGCACACTGACCGCAGGCTTGCGGGCGCTCGGCCTGGAGGAAGACTTCCTGCACGTGCTCATCGTGCAACAGGTCAACCTGCTGCGCGATGGGGTCGCGGTCAAGATGAGCAAACGCGCGGGCGAGTTCGACACGCTGCGCGATCTGGTGGACGAGGTGGGGGCGGACTGCGCCAAATTCTTCTTCCTCATGCGCTCGACCAGCTCGCACCTGGACTTCGACCTTGGGCTCGCCAAGCTCCAGAATGACGAGAACCCGGCTTACTACGTGCAGTACGCGCACGCGCGCATCGCGTCGGTGCTCCGCAAGGGCAGTGAGGCCGGGCTCACACCGGCCGACGGCGCCGCGGCGGCGCTCGACCACCCGGCGGAACTGGCGCTCGTGCGCCAGCTCGTGACCTGGCCGGAGGTGGTGCGCGGCGCCGCGCAGGCGCGGGAGCCACATCGCATCCCGACCTTCCTCGTCGAGACCGCGGCCGAGTTCCATCGTTTCTACCAGGCCTGTCGCGTCGTGTCCGACGACGCAGGCGTGAGCCGGCATCGCTTGCGGCTGTGCGCGGCCGCAGCGCAGGTGCTGCGCAATGGGCTCGCGCTCATGGGCGTGTCCGCGCCCGAGCGGCTCGAACGAGCGGCCGAGGCGAGCGCATGAACCCGCAGCGTATCCTCGTCGTGGGTTCGGTCGCCCTGGACAGCATTCGCACGCCGTACGGCGAGGTGCTCGATGCGCTCGGCGGCTCGGCGTCCTACTTCTCGTGTTCGGCGAGCCACTTCGCGCCGGTGTCGGTGGTGGCGGTGGTGGGGCAGGATTTCCCCGTGGCCCAGCGTGAGATGTTGGCCCGTCGTGACATCGACCTGTCCGGACTCGAGGCCGCCCCCGGCCGCACGTTCCGCTGGCGAGGCGAGTACATGGCCGAACTGGGCCACGCCCACACGCTCGAGACCCAGCTCAACGTGTTCGCCGATTTCCACCCCAAGCTCACCGACGCGCACCGGCGCATCCCGTACGTGTTCCTCGCCAACATCGACCCGGACCTGCAGCTCGAGGTGCTGTCCCAGATGCGCAAGCCGCGGCTGGTGCTCAGTGACACCATGAACTACTGGATCGCGCGCAAGCCCGACAAAGTGCTCGAGGTGCTGCGGAAGGTCGACGTGGCGCTCCTGAATGAAGAGGAGGCCCGCGCGCTGGCGGGGGAGACCCATCTCACTCGCGCCGCCGAGCGCTTGCTGGAGGCCGGCGCGCACGCGGTGATCATCAAGAAGGGCGAACACGGTGCGCTTTACCACTCGCGTGACGAGCACTTCATCACGCCGGCCTATCCGGTGCTGGCGTTGACCGACCCGACCGGCGCCGGCGACTCGTTCGCCGGCGGATTCGTGGGCCTGCTCGCGCGGCTCGACCGCGCCGACGGCGAAGTGCTGCGCCAGGCCATGGCGTGCGGTACGGCGATGGCGTCGCTGGCGATCGAGGCGTTCTCGCCCGAGCGGCTCGTGGAGACCACGCCCGCCGAGATCGAGGCGCGGGTCAGCGAACTGCACGGCATGGTGCACTACGACCTGTTCAGGATGTTCCCGGGCCCGTAGCGGGCCTCGCGCCAGATCTCGTGCGCCTTCGCATGATTTTGTGCCGCTCAACTTATGCCTTCCCTGTGGGTTGCGGGTGTGTGCTAAGCTGCCGCCTGCGTTCTCACCCCCGAGACCGTTTCGCTGGAAGGCAGGACTGAAGGCTGACCATGACGGGATCCCCTCTTGCCAGCAGGGCCGAGGCTGCCATCCGTCGGTTGCGCGACGTGGACGGTGTCAGCGTGCGTGCCGATGCCAACGAACTCACCGAGATCCACGTGGTGAGCAGCTCCAAGCGCTCCCCGAAGCAGATCGTCCGCGACGTGCAGGCGGTGCTGCGCACCGACCTCGGGTTGCCCATCGACCACCGCATCGTGTCGGTGGCGCTCGCTCGACCGACGAGTGTCGGCGCGTCCGAGACCGGTCTGGACTCCCGACCCCACGCGAGCGCGCCCGCCCCGCGCGCACCGGAAGCGGCCTACCGTGATGAGCCGGAGCCAGAGACCGCGGCCACCGCGGACGACCGCATCCGCTACGAGAACGTGAACCTGATCGTCAACGGCCAGCGCGCCCAGGCGCAGGTGGAGTTGCGGTGGAAGGGCCTGCCCCGCGTGGGGAACGCCTCGGGCTTCAGCGCCCGCGATGATGCGAACCGGCTCGTGGCCCAGGCCACGACGCTGGCGGTCCAGGAGTTCCTCGCCGACCCGGTGGCGCTCAATGTCCGCGACGTGACATTCGTGGAGGTGACCGGACGCAGGGTGGCGGTCGTCATCCTCTCGCTCCTGGCGCACCGGCATGAGAAGGTGCTGACGGGAAGTTGTACCGTGGAGCAGGACACACCGCAGGCGGTCGTGCTGGCGACGCTCGCAGCGCTCAACCGAGTCGTCGCGGGCATGCGCGCCAAGGAGCCGACCGAATACGTGCTGCGCGCGGAGCGTTACGCCAGCGAGAATTGAACGGCGTGGCCCCGCGCCGGGATCGAACCATCACTTTTGCGGGACCGGCAACGTCCAAAGGGAGACGAGCGAAGCGGAGCATCCACAGCGAAGCGCCCACCCGCACGGCCGAAAGGCCGGGGCGGAGAATCCCTTAAAGGAGGTG
>JAYVCN010000056.1:0-5929 GCA_043749875.1 Candidatus Eiseniibacteriota bacterium
CCGCCACGACGCCACCGGCCACGATGGCGATCCACACTCCGAGCTGCATGGACTATTCCCCCCGGGTCCCGCGCCACGGGACCTATAAGCAGGGCGAAGAAGCCCCGCTCACGCCGTGTGGGCCGGCGGGAGCGGCCGGCTGCACGGGCGGAGCTGGGACGGCGGAGTGTCCGGGGGCGCGCTGTCGCGCGTGTGGGACCGCTAGGGCGTGGCTCGAGTCACCTCGGCCAGCACTTCGTCCAGGCGCTTTGCCAGTTCGGCGGCCCGGCCGTTCACGTCGGTCCCGACGCGTTCCTTGTTCGCGCGCTCCTTGAACAACTCATCGGCGATTTGGAGCGATGCCAGGATCGCCACCTTGGATATGGAGGCCACGGGCAACATCTTGGTCAGGTCACGCATCTTCTTATCCACGTACTGGGCGACGTCCAGGATGTACGCCTGGTCGGCCTCGTCGCGGATGCTGTACTGCTGACCCATGATCTGCACCTGCACGACGTTCTTGCCGTCGCGAGGCGTGCCGGTGGCGGTGTCCGAAGGGGCATCCATCGTCGCTGTCCTCCCGCCGCTTCTTCCTGCGTTGGTGTTGTGGTTCGTTGTGCTTCCGAAACCCGCAGCGACCCCTCCCGCCGGTTGCGAGAGGTACCGCAGCTGGGGTGCTACTCGAGACGCTCGAGCTTCGCCGAGATGGCCTCGATACGAGTGGCGACGTCGCGGCGCTCGGTCTGCCACTCGCGCTGCTCCTTCTTGAGCGTGGCGAGTTCGTGCACGAGCAGGCCGGGGTCGTTGCCCTGGAGCTTGGACTGCGTCTCCTCGAGCCGCTTCGTGAGCTGTGCGCGCTCCAGCTCGAGCTGCGTGTTCTTGGCTCGCAACTCGGTGAGCAGCGCGGCGGCGCGCTCGACGCGCTCCGCGAGCCGATCGAGATCGGTGGCGACCACTGCGGTGTCGTTCATGTTCGCTCCCTCAGTTGACCGCCGCATCCTTGCGCGACAGCGGTCACCATGCGCGACTGGAGATCGGTGACCTCGGCTTCGGCGAGCGTGCGCTCCGCGTGCTGGAACTGCAGGGCGTACGCGAGGCTGAGCATGCCCGCCGGGGTGCCGGGGCCTTCATAGACGTCGAACAGTTCTATCGAGTGCAGCAACTGGCCGGCCGCGCCCGCCAACAGCCGTTCGACCGTGGCGTGCGGGGTGTCGCGCGGCACGAAGAACGCGACGTCACGGCGCACGGGCGGGAAGCGACCGGGAACGCGGGCACGGATCACCGCGGAGGCGCCTTCGGCGAGGGGGTCGAGCAGCGCCACGAACAGGTGGACGCTGGTCTCGATGTCCCAGGACCGGAGCAGGTCCTGCGCGAGTATCCCGGCCCATCCAATGCGTGAAGTCCCGACCGCAACTTCCGCACTGGCACCGGATTTCCAACCGTCGGCAGCATAGGCGCGCCACTCCGGCGCGTCAACGCGCATCTGCGAGAGCCACGCCTCCCACAGGCCCTTGGCGTCGAGGAAATCCACCTCGCCGCGCGGGTCGTAAGCTCCCTCCGGCCGAGTCGGCACGAGGTCGTGCGTGTGCCGCCAGCGCGGCCCCGCCAGCACCGCCGCCACCATCAGCGATTCGCGCGGCAGCAGTTCGCCACTGGACTCGAAGCCCACGCCCACCTCGAATAGTCGCACGCTGGTTGCGCCCTGGCGCAGATTGAGCGCGGTGGCCCGCAGCAGGCCCGGAAGCAGGTTGGGGCGCAGCACCTCGCTCTCGCGCGACATGGGATTCGAGAGCTTGACCAGTCGGGCGCGGCGCTCGCCCAAGAGCCGTGCTGCTGCGGCGGCCTCGGGCTCGCTCACGAGTGACGAGCACCACGCCTCATTGAAGCCGAGCGCCAGCATGCTGTCGCGGGCGCGCCGGATGACGCGTTCGCGCGGCGAGCGCGTGGCGAACGCACCGCCGCTCTCGAGGGGTGCCTCGGGGATTCTGTCGTAGCCGTTCGAGCGTGCCACCTCTTCAACCAGATCGTCCTCGAGCGTGCAATCCGGTCGCCATGTGGGGATCGTGACGGTGAGCGTGTCGGCCCTCGCCACCCCGAACTCAAGCGACTCCAAGAGATCGGCGCAGCGGCCGGCGCCGAGCGGCAGGCCGATCAAGCGCTCGCAGCGGGACGGCCGCAGCTGGAGCGAGCGCGGTTGCGGCTCGACCTGGCGCAGCCGCCACGTGCCGAGCTTCGCGCCGGGACAGAGTTCGAGCAGCAGCGTGAGATAGCGCGCGGCCGCGGCCAGGGTGTTGCCGGGGTCCACGCCCCGCTCGTAACGCTTGCTCGCCTCGGTGGACAGGTCCAGTGAACGCGAGCCACGGCGCACGCGCGCGGGTTGGAACACCGCGCACTCGAGCAGGATATTGGTGGTGGCGTCGGTGACCTCGCTGTCGAGCCCGCCCATGACGCCGGCGATGGCCACGGGCCGCTTGCGGTCAGCGATCACCAGCACCTCGTTGTTCAATACTCGCGGCTTGCCGTCGAGCGTGGTCAGATTTTCGCCCGGCTTCGCGCGCCGCACGCGGATGGCGCCGCCGTCGAGCTTGCCCGCGTCGAACGCGTGCAGCGGTTGGCCGAACTCGAACAGCACCAGGTTCGTCAAGTCGACGAGGTTATTGATCGAGCGCTGCCCCATGGCCGCGAGCTTCCGCACCAGCCATGCCGGCGATGGCCCGACCCTCACCCCCTCCACCACTTGCGCGAGATAGCTCGGGCACTCGCTCGCGTCCTCCACCTCCAGGTCGAACGTCACGCGCGCGGACGCACTCGCTGGCTGCGCCGCGTGCCGCGCGCGCGCCCACTCCGTCCACTTGCCGCCGAGCGCGGCCTTGACCTCGCGCGCCAGCCCGACCACGCCCATGCCGTCGGGCCGGTTGAACGGCGTCTCGACCTCGAGCACGTGGTCGGGCTCGGGCAGGTAGGTGTCGAATGGTTTGCCCACCTCGAGCGTGGCGCCCGCGAGGTACGTGCGCAGGTCCAAGATGCCGTCGTGATCCTCGGACAGCATGAGCTCGCGGCCCGAGCACAGCATGCCCTGGCTCTCCTCGCCGCGGATCCTCGCCGCCTTGATGACGAGCCCGTTCGGCATGGTCGTGCCCACGGTCGCGAGCGCCACGATCATGCCCGCGGCCACGTTCGGAGCCCCGCACACGACACGCAGCTCGCCGCTGCCGCTGTCGACCCGGCACAGCTTCAGCTTGTCGGCGTTCGGATGCTTGGCCGCCTCGAGCACGTGGGCGATGACGATGCCGGGGTAGCGCCGGCCGTGCTGCTCCACGCCCTCGACGTAGAACCCGCGCGTGGTGAGCGCCTCGGCGACCTGCTCCGGCGAGCCGTCGTAGTCGACCCACTTTTTCAACCAACTGATGGGAAGTTTCATGACTAGAACTGCTCCAGGAATCGCACATCGTTCTCGAGGAATTGCCGGATCTCGTGGATGCCGTGCCGGCCCATGGTGATGCGCTCGAGGCCCATGCCGAACGCGAATCCGGTCACCTGCTCGGGATCGTAGCCGACGGCGCGGAACACGTTCGGGTGCACCATGCCGGCGCCCAGCACCTCGACCCACTTGGTGCCTTTGCACACGGGGCAGCGCTTCTCCCCCGATTCCTCCTTGATGCGGCCGGTGCCGGCGCACGTCGCGCACTGCACATCCATCTGCACACCCGGTTCGACGAACGGGAAGTAGATGGGGATGATGCGCGTCGGCACGTCGCGGCGGTAGATCGCGCGCGCGAACGTGTTGAGCGTGGCCTTCAAATCGGCCATGGAGACGTTCCTCGCCACGTACAGGCCGTCCATCTGGTGGAACTGGTCCATGTGGCTCGCGTCCACCGCCTCGGCGCGGTAGACGCGCCCGGGGAACACCAGCCGCAGCGGCGGCCGCCGCTCCTCCATGGCGCGCACCCAGCCGGGCGACGTGTGGGTGCGCAGCACGACCTCTGGGTTCACGAAGTAGGTGTCGTGTGCGTCCCGCGCCGGGTGGTCGGGCGCGAAGTTCAATTTGCTGAAGTTGTAGCTGTCGAGTTCCACCTCGGGGCTCGTGTAGACCGAGAAGCCGAGCCCGTGGAAGAGGTCGAGCAGCTCCTCGCGCACCTGCGCCAGCACGTGCGGCCGCCCGCTCCACGGACGCCGTCCGGGCAACGTCACGTCGAGTGTGCTCGCGACGCTTTGCGAGCGCTCGAGTGCCTCGCGCTTCGCCTTCTCGGCGGCCTCCACGAGTTGCTTGCCGAGGTTGAGCGCGCGGCCGAGTACCCGCTTCTCCTCCACCGGCAGCGTCGGCACGAGCGCCAGCGCTTCAGTGAACGCACCGTTCTCGCGCGACAATGCGGCGTTGCGCACGGCCTGGACGGTGGCCGCGTCGGGCGCGGCGGCGAGCGCGGCGACAAACGCCTCGCTCGCCGCCGCCACCTCGGGGCTCACGGCCGTGAGCGCGGCGTGGCGTTCGCTCCAATCAGGCAGCAACGCAGACGGCTCGCTCCGGGACCAGGCCGGATCGAGCCGTCGCGTGAAGATGCCGCGGATGTCGGCCACCGGCTTAGGCCGTCACGCCCTTCGCCACCTCCGCCAGCTTCGCGAATACGGCCGCATCCATCACGGCGAGGTCGGCGAGCAGCTTGCGGTTCACTTCGATGCTGGCCTTCTTCAGGCCGGCGATCAGCGTGCTGTACGTCAGCCCGTTCAGGCGCGCGGCGGCGTTGATGCGCACGATCCACAGGCGGCGGAAGTCGCGCTTCTTGAGCCGGCGGTGCTCGTAGGCGAACTGGCCCGCGCGCTGCTGGGTCTGGAGCGCGGTCTTGTACAGCTTGCGGCGGCCGGAGTAGTTGCCCTTCGACGCCTTGAGGACCTTCTTGCGCCGGGCGCGGCCGGGAACGACGGTTTTTGAGCGAGGCATCGGTCTATCCTCCTGCCCGCGTGGCCGTGGGGCTCGCCGCGGGACGGGTCTTCAATGTAGGCGGGCTACCCATCCGGCAGGACGGGTTGGGGTCACTTCCCCAGCATCTTCCGCACGCGCGACTGGTCCGCCTGGGCCACCACGAGGTTGGAGCCCTTCTTGCGCTTCGAGTTGCGATTGTCCGCGACCATGCCGTGACGCAGGTTCGACGAACGGCGGATGGCCTTGCCGGTGCCGGACAGCTTGAAGCGCTTCCGGGCGGCGCGGTTGGACTTCATCTTGGGCATCAGGTGTTCCTTTCCGTCAGTTCGCCGGCGGCGCCGCGTCCGCGGGGCCATTCTCATTGTCCGGCTTGGTGGCGGGTTTAGCGGCGCTCTGCTGCTGCGCCTTGGGGGACAGCACGAGCGACACCGTGCGGCCTTCGGCGCGGGGCGACTGTTCCACGACCGCGACGTCAGCCAGGTCGATGAGCACCTGCTCGATGATCTTGTAGCCGAGTTCCTGGTGGGCCATCTCGCGGCCGCGGAACGTGACGGTGAACTTCACCTTGTCCCGCTGCTCGAGGAAGGCGCGCGCGTGCTTCAGCTTGAAGTCGTAGTCGTGGTCCTCGATCTTCGGACGCATCTTGACTTCCTTGAGCTGCATCTGGTGCTGCTTCTTCTTCGCCACTTTCGCCGCACGGCTGGTCTCGTACTTGAACTTGCCGTAGTCCATGATCTTGCAGACGGGCGGACGTGCGGTCGGGGCGACCTCAACGAGGTCGAGTCCCTTGGCCTGGGCCATCGCGATCGCCTCACGCGTGGTGAGGATGCCGACCTGCGAGCCGTCATCCCCGATCACACGGACCTGCGGGATGCGGATGCGCTCGTTGACGCGCGGTTCCTGAGACTTGCCCGGAATCGAAATGGCGTTTCCCTCCCCATGGCTTGCTGCATTGCCACCGCTCCCGGCGCAAACAATAAAAACGCCGGGCGGGGTGGCGTGCAAAGCCCCGCCCGGCGTCCGGGCCCGTGT
>JAYVCN010000057.1:0-9383 GCA_043749875.1 Candidatus Eiseniibacteriota bacterium
TCACCGACGACGAACTCGACCTGGCGTTGGGGGACGAATCTCCCGCGACTCCCGCCACGACCTCCTCCGGAGCCCCACGATCATGAGCGAGCACGGCACACTCCACCTGCGCACGGTCGCCGGCGACGGTCTGCGCTTCGAAGCCGAGTTTCCGACGGGCAGCGTGGTCATGGATTCTGGCGATGCCCCCGCCGGCCCGAATCCGGTGCAGACGTTGCTCGCTTCGCTGGCCGCGTGCGAGGCCATGGACGTGATCTCCGTGCTGCGAAAGCAGCGCCAGCACGTCACGGCCTACGCGGTGCTGATGTCGGGTGAGCGCGCCGCCGACCACCCGCGCCGCTACACCGCCATCGAGCTCCTCCACCGCGTCACCGGGCAGGGCGTGCGACTCCAGGCTGTCGAGGAAGCCGTGCGGCTCACGGTCGAGAAGTACTGCTCGGTCTACCACTGCCTGCGCCCCGACATCGTCATCACGAACCGCATCGAGATTTGCGAGGGATAGCTGGCTCCGGTTCGGCCCCGGTTCGGCCCCGGTTCGGGCTCGTTTCCGCGCGTCGCAGCGCTGCGTTAGAGTTGCGTCGAGTGTCACCCAGCCGCGCCCGCCTGGATCTCGTGGCGCGCGACGAAAGGACTCGCCCAATATGCCCGATCGGCCAGAGGCGTCAGAGTTCCGTACCGAGCAGGACAGCCTCGGGGAGATGAAAGTGCCGGCCGCGGCGCTGTGGGGACCGCAGACCCAGCGCGCCGTGGAGAACTTCCCCATCTCCGGCCGCCCACTGCCGGCTGCGTTCGTGCACACGCTCGGGCTCATCAAGGCGGCGGCGGCGCGCGTCAATCGCGGTCTCGGCCTGCTCGAGGCGCCGATCGCCGAGGCGATCGAGCAGGCCGCACTCGAGGTGGCCGGGGGCCAGTGGGACGCCGAGTTCCCCATCGACGTGTTCCAGACCGGCAGCGGGACGTCGTCGAACATGAACGCCAACGAGGTCATCGCGCGGCTCGCCGCTCGCGCATCAGGGTTGAAGATCCACCCCAATGACCATGTGAACTTCGGCCAGAGCAGCAATGACGTGATCCCGACCGCGTTGCACGTGTCCGCCGTGGTGCAGATCGAACGCGACCTGCTGCCGGCCCTCGCGCGCTTGTGGCAGGTCCTCGATGGCAAGTCACGCGAGTTCCACGACGTGCTGAAGACCGGCCGCACGCACCTGATGGACGCCACGCCCATCCGGCTCGGACAGGAGTTCTCGGGCTACGCCTCGCAGGTGCAGCACGGCATCGCTCGCGTGAAGGCCACGCTGCCCGACCTGCGCGAGCTGGCGATCGGCGGCACCGCGGTCGGCACCGGGCTCAACACGCACCCGGAGTTCGGCCGCAGCATGGCCGCAGAAATCGGCAAGCTCGCGGGCACCGCGTTCAAGGAAGCGTCCAACCACTTCGAGGCGCAGGGCGCGCAGGACGGTGCGTGCTGGGCGAGCGGCGCGTTGAACTCGGTGGCGGCGAGCCTGATGAAGATCGCCAACGACGTGCGGCTCATGAACAGCGGGCCGCGCTGCGGGCTCGGCGAGGTGACGCTGCCGGCCATCCAGCCGGGTTCGAGCATCATGCCCGGCAAGGTGAACCCGGTGGTGTGCGAAGCGGTCACCATGGTCGGCGCGCAGGTCATGGGCAACCACCTCGCCATCACCGTCGGCGCGCAGTGGGGCCAGCTCGACTTGAACGTCATGCTGCCGATGATGGCGAAGAACCTGCTCGAGAGCATCCAACTGCTGGCCGCCGCATCGCGCGTGTTCGCCGACAAGGCGCTGGCGGGATTGGTGGCGAACGCCGACACCTGCCGCGACTACATCGAGATCTCGCCCAGCATGGCCACCGCGTTGAATCCGCTCATCGGCTACGACCAGGCCGCCGAGATCGCCAAGCGCAGCTTCAAGGAGCGCCGCCCGGTCCGCGAGCTTGCGCAAGAGATGACGAAGCTGACGAAAGCGGAGATCGACGCCGCGCTCGACCCGGCCCGCCAGACCGAGCCCGGGCTCGATTTGGGCGGCGGCGCGGGCGGCTGAGCCGCGTGGGCTACACCACTGATCACGGAGTTCCCGCTCACGAGGACATGGTCGCGCGCCTGACGCTGGCGCGCCGCCGCATCGCGGGCGTGGCGCACCACACGCCCGTGGTCAGCTCGCGCCAGCTCGACGAGCTGTGCGGCGCGCACGTGTTGCTCAAGTGCGAGAACCTGCAGCGCATCGGGGCCTTCAAGTTTCGGGGCGCGTGGAACTTCCTGTCCGGCCTTACCGACGCACAGCGCGCGCAGGGGGTGATCACCTACTCGTCGGGCAATCACGCGCAGGCGGCCGCGCTCGCGTGCCGGCTCCAGCACGTCGCGTGCACCGTGGTGATGCCGTCGTTCGCGCCGGCTCCGAAACGCGCGGCGACGCTCGGCTACGGCGCGAGTGTGCTGCACTACGACGAGCTCGGCGAGTCGCGCGATGGCCTGGCGGAACGAATGGCGCGCGAGCGCGGGCTCACGCTCATGCCGCCGTTCGACCATCCGGACATCGTGGCCGGGCAGGGCACCGCCGCCGCGGAGCTGCTCGAGTCGCACGGCCCGCTCGACGCCCTGCTCGCACCCGTGGGCGGAGGCGGGCTCTTGTCCGGCACCGGGCTCGCGGCCGCGGTGGACGGCCGGTTCACACGCGTGCTGGGCGTGGAGCCGGCCACGGGCGACGACGCCGGCCGCTCGTTTCGAGCCGGCCGGCTCGAGCGGGCGGAAGACGCCGACACCACCATCTGCGACGGCGCGCGCACCCCCGCGCTGTCCGAGCTCACGTTCGCGCTCGTGCGCCGCTACGCGCACGACTTCGCCGCGTGCGACGACGCCGAAGTCGTGCGCGCCATGCGCTTCCTGTGGGAGCGCATGAAGCTGGTCGTCGAGCCCACCGGGGCCCTTGCTCTCGCCGCGTTGCTCTCGGGCCGCATCCGCCTCCCTGGCAAGCGCATCGGCGTGATCGTGTCCGGCGGGAACGTGGATCTCGAGCAGGCGCTCGCCTGGTTCGCTGCGATGCCGACCCAGTCCTAGTCGATCCCCGCCTCGTGCAGGACGTCGCGCAGGTCGTCCTCCTGGTGCAGTCCCAGCAGCACGCGCAGAACGTTGCCATCGCGGCCCACGATCACCGTGAGCGGGATCGAACTCGCGTGGTACATGCCGCCGACCGTGCCGCTCAGGTCCATCAGCACCGGGATGTCGAGTTTCTGCTTGGTCAGGTAATCGCGGACCTTGGCTTCGGGCTCACGCTCGTTGACCGCGTAACCACCAGGCCTTTCGACTCGAACTCATGGCGCGCCTTGGCCACGATCGGCAGCCAGCCGCGGCACGGGCCGCACCACGTGGCCCAGAAGTCGAGCAGCACGACCTTGCCCTTGAGCGCCGACAGCTTGACTGGCTTGGCGTCGGCGAGCGTCTCGAGCGTGAAGTCGCCGGCGGGCTGGCCCTCCATGGCGGTGTGCTCGGGGGAACTCTGCATGAAGCGCCGTACACGGCGCATCTGCGGCTCGGGGTGGAAGCGGAACGTGTCGGCTGAGAGCGTGGGATCGGCCTGCGCCACCACCATGCGGGTCATGTTCACCGAGTACACCGCTCCGAGTTGCGGATGGTTCTGCTCGATGCGCACCGAGTCGAGCACGACCATGCGCGTGGCGGGGTTCACCCACAGCACGCGTGGCAGCAGCGTCACTCCCTGGGCTGCGGCCGCGGGATTGGCGACGGTGAGCGCGTAGCGGTCACAGTTCACCACGCCGCGCGCGGTGCGCACGGTGTCCTTGCCGAGCGCGTGCACATTCGTGACGCCTTCCAGCAGCCGCACGTAGTCGCTGGCGGGATCGAACTGGCGGATGATCACCGCGCTGTCGGCGCCGGAGCGGACCGCCGCGACGGACTGCACCTGGTACTGCGACAGTTCGGGCACCGCCGTCCACAGGCTCTCGCCATCGGCCACGATGCGTGTGGTCATCTGGGTCGTTCGCACCACGCTCGCGATGTGGCCCGGCCGCCGCACCACGAAGCGTACGGACGTGGCCGACTGGTTCACCCCCTGGCTGCTGCCGACCTCGGTGGAAGCCTGACCCTCGAGCCGGTACGAGGCGAGCGAGCGGTAGTGCGCCACGACGGCCTCGATGGCCTTGCGCGCGGCGGCATCGGCGGGCGCCGCGGCGGCGGCGTGCGGGCGAATCGTCGCAGCGCGTGCGGGCGCCGCGGCGCGACCTGGGTCAGCTGACGCGAGCAACGCGAGCGTCGTCAAGGCGCGTGACGCCAGCGTGAGCAGTCGCATCATGCGCGTGCCGCGATCGCGGCTTCGAACGCCTCCGCCAGCCGTGCGAGCCCGGCGTCGGGGTCACCACTCACGTGCACGCGCGCCACGCGCAGGCCGTGCGCCGCCAGCACGTCGTAATCGCCCGCGGCCTGCGCGTCGTGCAACACGCGAAAGCCAAACGCGTCGCCCGGGATGGGTTCGTCGCCCTCCTCAGAGGTGATCTCGAGGAATACGCCGGTGCGCGGTCCGCCCTTGTGAAGCTGCCCGGTCGAGTGCAGGTAGCGCGGCCCGTAGCCGAGCGTGGTCGCGGCCCGCGATCCCGCGCGCAGCGCGTGGCGCAGGCGTTCGAGCGACGCATGCCGCGCCGGCGTGCGATGCACGTACGCCAGCAGCGCGGCGTAGTCGCCGGGGGCGAGCAATCTCAGGAACGCGCCGGCCCACGCGCGCACGTCGGGTCCATTCACCGCGACGACTTGGGGAGTGTGCAGCGTCAGCGCACCGTCGCGCGCGCGCGGCTCGTGCACCGGGAAGCCACCTTGCGTGGCCACCTGCTGCAGCACCGTGCGCGTGGCGGCCTTGGCCTCGGCCACGTTGGGCTCGTCGAACGGGTTCACGCCGAGCACGGCGCCCGCCACCGCGGTGGCGAGCTCCCAGCGCATGAACTCGGCGCCGATCTCCTCGAGGCGGTCGCGGCTCCAACGCAGCACCGGGTGGCCGGCAGCCGCGAGCGAGTCGAGCGCCCGGGTCGTTGCCGGCGGCATGGCGCCGAGGCTCACCGCCACGAACACGCGGTCTTCACCGTAAGCGCCGGGTTCGGACAGCTGTTCGCCCTCGACCGGCAGAATGCCACGGCCTTCCTTACCGGTGCTCTCCGCCACCAGCTGTTCGATCCACACGCCGAGGCCGGCCAGTTCGGGCGACAGCACCAGCGTGAGCTTGTTGCGCCCCGCGAGCGCCAGCTCGCCGAGTGCGGCACCCAGTACCAGCGCATCGCCGCCGTCACGCGCGAACGCTTCTCGCTCGGCCAGCGCCTCGCCACACAGCGCCGCGGTGTCGATGCCGAGCAACGCCGCGGGCACCAGCCCGAAGCACGACAGCGCCGAGTAGCGCCCGCCGATGTCGGCCGGGTTCGTGAACACGCGCCGGTAGCGTTTGGCCTTCGCCTGCGCCTCGAGCGCGGTGCCGGGGTCGGTGATCGCCACGAACGAACGCCCCGCTTCTGCACCCAGCGCCGCCTCGGCCCGTGCGAAGAATGTACGTTCGAATGACGACACCTCGATCGTGCCGCCCGACTTGGAGCACACCAGCACCAACGTGTGCGCTGGGGAACAGGCCGCCAGCACCTCGCGCACCGAAGCCGGCGACGTATCGTCGAGCACGGTGAGCGGCAGCCCGCCGGGTCGCGTGCCGAACGTGCGCGACAGGACTTCGGGCGCCAGGCTCGAGCCGCCCATGCCGAGCAGCAGCACGCGCGTGAAGGCGGCGCGCGCCACTTCGTCCGCGAACGCCGTGAACTCGGCGGCGCGCTCGCGCATGGTGGCCGGGACGGTCAACCAGCCGAGACGCTCGCTCGCCACGTGGCGCCGCTGCGGATCGTCACCCCACAGCGCTGGGTCGCACGCCGCGAGCCGGCGAGGGAAGTCGTCGCTGCGCAGCGTCTCGAGCCGCGTCTGCACCCTCGCCGCGCCGGCGCCAGCCTCCAGCCTGAGCCCGCTCACCGGCCGCTCCCACGCTGCGCGACCATCTCGCGCCGGCGCGTCTCGAGCGTGGCGAGCAATTCGTCGTACGACTTCTCGAACGACTTCACCCCTTCGCCCTCGAGCTGGCCGATGAGCGTGTCGACAGGCACACCGAGAGCCGTCAGCCGTGAGAAGACGGCCTGCGCCCCCGCGACGTCGTGCGTGATGCGCGACTCGACGCGGCCATGGTCGTTGAACGCCACGAGCGTGGCGGGCGGCATGGTGTTCACCGTGTCGGGCCCGATCAGTTCTTCCACGTAGAGCACGTCGCGATAGGCCGGGTTCTTGGTGCTGGTGGACGCCCACAGCGGTCGCTGCACGTGCGCATGCAGGCGCTTGAGTGCCTGGAAGCGCGGCGTGGCCATGGTCTGCTCGAACGCGGCGTAAGCCAACCGCGCGTTCGCCACCGCCGTGCAGCCGCGCAGGCCCTCGAGCTCAGCGCGCTCGGTGGCACCCGCTGGGAGCGTCGCCAGGCGTTGCTCGATCGCGGCGTCGACCTTGGTGTCGACGCGCGATACGAAGTACGACGCCACCGAGCGCACGCTGCCGAGGTCGCCGCCCGCGGCGGCGAGTTGCTCGAGCCCGGTGAGCCACGCGTCCATGACCTCGCGGTGGCGGGCCACCGAGAAGATGAGCGTGATGTTCACGCTGATGCCGGCGGCGAGCGAGGCGGTGATGGCCGGCAGGCCCTCGCGCGTGGCGGGGATCTTGATCATCACGTTCGGCCGCGCCGTTGCCGCGTGCAGGCGCTTGGCGGCAGCGATCGTGCCCGCCGTGTCGCGCGCGAGGCGCGGACTCACCTCGAGGCTGACGCGGCCATCGAGCCCGAGCGAGTCGTCGAACCTGGCGCGCAGGCGGTCGCACGCCATGCGGATGTCCTCGAGCGCCAGCGCCTCGAACAGCGGCTCGCCCTCGAGCCCGCGCGCGATGCCCTCGGCGAGCGCCGTGTCGTAATCGGTACTGCCGGCGATGGCCTGCTGGAAGATGGTCGGGTTGGAGGTCACGCCCACGACGCCGGCTTCGTTCACGTCCTTGTCGAACCCACCCGAGATCAGGTGTCCGCGGCGGATGAAATCGAGCCACACGCTCTGTCCGAGCGTGAGCAATTGCTGGGCGCGACTGGGCATGGCGGGCACTCCCTGCGTTCGAGTTCGTGCGAGGTTGAAGGCCAGACGGGTTGTGCTTCGAAGATGCGACGATGGCGGGCGGGCCGCAAGTGCTCGTTGCGCGCCCGGCGACGACACCTCACTGCCGCGGCGGGATCCGGTCGTAGGTGGCGGTGAGGCTGCGCAGCCGTTCGGCCAGCGGTGCGTGCGGCAGGCTGTCGTCCAGGCGCCACGCCCAGTGTCCGCTGCCGCTGCCGGGCAGGTTCAGGCGTGCCTCGCTGCCAAGCGAGAGCACGTCCTGCACCGGCGCCACGAACGTGTCGGCCACCGACGCCATGCCGAGCCGGATCAGGTCCCAGGCGATGTCGCCCGAGCCGGGTCCGAGGTACTCGCGCGCGGAGTGGCGCTCGCGCTCGTCGAGTCCCGCCCACCAGCCGTGCGTGGTGTCGTTGTCGTGCGTGCCGGTGTAGACGACCGAGTTCGGCACGTGGTGGTGGGGCAGGAACAGATTCGTGGCGCCGCTGCCGAACGCGAACTGCAGCACTCGCATGCCGGGCAGCCCGAGCCGGTCGCGCAGCGCCGCCACCTCGGCGTTCGTCTCACCCAGGTCCTCAGCCACGAGTGGCAACGCTCCCAGCTCGCGTTCGATGGCGCGGAACAGCGCCTCGCCCGGGCCAGGCTGCCAGCGGCCGCTGCGCGCGTCGGGCGCAGTCGTCGGCACCTCCCAGTGACGCACGAAGCCGATGAAGTGATCGAGCCGCACGCGGTCCACGACCGCGGTCAGCGCTGCGAGCCGCGCCCGCCACCACGCGAACCCGTCCGCGGCGTGCGCGTCCCAACGGTAGAGCGGATTCCCCCACAGCTGGCCGGTCTCGCTGAAGTAGTCGGGCGGCACACCGGCGACGGCGGTGGGTTGGCCGGTGTTGTCCAGAGCAAACAGCTCGCGGTGAGCCCACACATCGGCGCTGTCGTAGGCGACGAAGATCGGCGCGTCCCCGAGGATCGCGACGCCGCGCGCGTGCGCGTACGTGCGCAGGCGGGTCCACTGCCGCGCGAACGCCCACTGCATGGCTTCGTGCGCGCGCACGCGGGGCGCGAGGGTGCGGGCCGCCTCGAGCATCGCCGCGGGCTTGCGCGTACGCAGGGGCGCGGGCCAGTCGCACCAACGTGCACCGTCGTGCGCCTCGCGGATGGCCATGAACCGCGCGAAGTCGGAGAGCCACGGCGTGCGCGCACGGTAGGCCTCGAACTCGCCAGCCAGCGCGTGCGTGGGCAGCCGCTCGGCGAGCATGCCGGTGAGCAGCGCGGCACCGGCCGCTGCGGCGCCGTAGTCGATCGCGGCGCTCTGCCGCGCGGGCAATCGTGCAAGATCGTTCGACGTCAGCAGGCCGTCCTCCACCAGCCGCTGCGGCGAGACCAGCAGCGGATTGCCGGCGAATGCGGAGAAGCATTGGTAGGGCGAGTCGCCGAAGCCGGTGGGCCCGAGCGGCAGCACCTGCCACAGCGACTGGCCCGCCGCCGCGAGGAAGTCCACGAACGCTTCCGCCGCGGGCCCGAGATCGCCGCACGCGAACGGCCCGGGCAGCGAGCTGGGATGGAGCAGCAGACCGCTCGAGCGTGGGAAGCGCACTTGGGGCAGGACCTCGTAGCGTGGGGGCGATGAGCGGCCGGGAGTGAGGTGCCGTATTGTGCGGGCGGCCGCTCGGGTTCGCAAAGCACCTCGTCACGCGCGCGGTGCAGCCAGTCAGGCCATCACTCGTGGCCACCCAGGAGTCATGCCGTGCCGCAGCAGTTCCGCTCGCTCGCAGTGTTCGTACTCAGCAGGTGCTGTGCGCTCGTGATGTCGTCGCCAGCGCCGGCGCGTGCCGCCGACAGCCACGGCGCATTCGTGATCACGGCGCTCAGCGACACCATCGCACTCGAACGTTTCGAGCGCACGGGCGCCCGGCTCACCGGCGCACTCGTGTTCCGATTGGCCGGGCTGCGCTTCGATTACGCGCTCACGCTGGCGCCGGACGGCACCGTGCGGCACATGGAGAACGCGGTGCGGCCGGCGTCCGCCGACTTGAGTTATGCGCCGACCCAGTCCGCGACGCTCGACTGGCAGGCCGACAGCGTCATCGCCGAGATCCAGCCAGGGGGGGTGCAGCGCCTGAAGAGCCGAGTAGGATCACTGCCCTACGTGAACCCGTCCATCCTCATGCTCGAGCTGGTGGTGAAGCGCTCACTCGCCA
>JAYVCN010000058.1:0-8285 GCA_043749875.1 Candidatus Eiseniibacteriota bacterium
CTGCGCTGCGGCCGCGAGCAGCCGGCGCACCACCACCGCCTGCACCGTGCGGCGGATCTCGCGCAGCCGCGGCGGGCTTGGTGCGACACCTCCGAACGCGCACGTGGTGATCGCGCCGAGCACCTCGTCCGCGCCCAACTGCGACGCGTCGCGGCGATGGAAATCGACGAGGCGCGCCAGGCGTTCCGGCGGCAGCAACGTGCCGAGCGTCAAGTCGGCCGCCGTGGCCGCCGCTCCGAGCGCGTCGAATGCCGGGCTGGTGCGTGAGCCAAGAAACTCGCGATGCGGCGGGTAGTCCACCGACGGCGGCGGCAGCTTCCCGAGCAGCGACTCGGGCAGGTCGAGTGCTTGAGGTTCGAGCGTGCCCAGCACCGCCGCGAGCGCGGCGCGCTGACGAGCCGGCGCCACCGGCGTGGCGGGCGGTACCCCGTCACCGCGCACGGCGTAGGCGTAGTCGAGCCCGCCCACGCTCTTGGCCGCGGCCTCGAGCTGGTAGCGGTGATGCAGGTAGAGCGGCACCAGCACCTCGGCCAGGGTGCTCAACGGCGTGCCCGGCGCGATGTTGCGCTCGCCGAAGTTCCGCAGCGCGATGCGGCGCACGGCCAGCTCGTGCGCCAGGCCCGCCACCGGGTCGGCGCCGTTGTCCCACATCGCCGCGAGCGGGTGTGCGGCGCCCGTGGGCCGCGTGTCGTCATCCGACAGGTAGATCCAGCCCTTGTCGCGGTTCTCGCGCAGGATCGCCTCGAGCCCCGCATGCTGGTCGGCGCCCGGCGCGAACTGCGTGTAAGCATAGCGGACCTGTTGGATGTCCCAGGCCCCCACGCCCGAGCCGTACGCGTTCGAGAAGTCCAGCGTGCTGTCCGCACGGATGCCCACCAGCGGCGCTGGGTAATCCATCACCGAGGCACGGCCGGCGTACGTACTCGCCGCGAAGTTGTGATTGAAGCCGAGCGTGTGCCCGACCTCGTGTGCTGCAAGCTGCCGGATGCGCGCGAGCGCGAGCTGCACCGGGTCGTCAGCAGCGCCCGTGCCGGTTTTTTCGGTGCCGGCCAACCCCTCGAATATCAATCGGTCCTGCCGGATACGCAGCGAGCCGAGCGTCACGTGGCCCTTGAGCAACTCGCCGGTACGCGGGTCGATGATGCCGCCGCCGTAGGACCAGCCGCGCGTCGCGCGATGCACCCACTCGATGACGTTGTAGCGCACGTCGAGCGGATCCGCGTCCGGCGGCAACAGCTTGACCTGGTACGCGTCCACGAACCCGGCGGCGGCGAACGCCCTGGCCCACCACGACGCGCCTTCCACCAGCGCGCTGCGGATGGGCTCGGGCGCGCCGGCGTCGACGTAGTAGACGATGGGATGCTGCACGCGCGAGCGCGCCGCTGTGGGATCCAGCTTCTCGAGCCGGTGCCGCACCAGCCAGCGCACATCGATGTCGGCCGCGATCGGGCGCGCGTAGTCGGCGAACAGCACCGCGAACGAGCCCGAGCGCGGGTCCCACACGCGCGGCGTGTAGCCATGGTCGGGCAGGCGCACGAACGCCTGATGTTGCGCCAGCGTGATGGACTGCGGTGTGGGCGCGGTGGCGCGCACCTCCGGCCCCGGCTCCTCGCCCGCGAACGTGAGCAGGGCTTCAAACTCGAGATTGTCGGGAAAGCACTTGCAGCTCGCGGGTTCGAGTGCGCTCCTGTCCTTGTCGAGCGTGAAGCTCCCCTGACCGGTCGTCTTGAGCGCCGCCCCGACGCCATGCGCGTCGCGCACGAGGAATGGGGTCAGGTCGACGAGCAGCCGTCCGTCGGGCGCCTCGGCGGCGATCTCGCCGCCCCATAGGACGGAGGTGGCGAACGACTCGCGCACCGCACGCACCTCGTTGCTGTCGCTCGACTGCGCGCGGTAGCGCAGGTTCGGCTGCTCGAGCAGCACGCGCCCGCCGATGCGCCGAAACGTCACCACGCGTGCGTCGCTGGCCTGGCCGCGGTCCAAGCCGACCGGGTTCGAGCCGAGACCGGTCTGGATGCCCTCGAGGTAGAGGAAGCTCCCGCACTCGCCGCGCGGGCCAGCGGCCCGCGGAAGCTCCATGAACAGCTTGCCGGCCTTGGCGTCGAGGTACGTGGTGAGCAGGCCGGTGCGGCGTGTGAGCAGTTTCGTCTTGGCCGCGAACGAGTCGGCGTGCGTGGCTGCCCAGAACGCAAACACTGCGCGTGCGAAGCTACCTCACCGCTTCCGCCGCCTCCGTGATCCAGCGCAGCGTCTCGGCCAGGCCCGGGTAGCCCCGCAGTCGCCGCACGCGCCCGGTGGTCGGCGAGAACACCACCAGCGTCGGGAACGCATCGACCGTGAAGCGCTGTTCCAGCCGCGCGATCTCGGCCGGATTCTCGCCGTCCTCGCGCAGCCGGTCGCGGATCGCGACGGGGATGACCGCGGCGCGCACGGTGATGCCCGCGGCCGCGTCGTCGAACACCTCGCGCCCGAGCAGCGCGGCGGGCTCACTCCATGCAGCGGCGAAGCTCAGCAGGACGGGCTTGCCATCCGCCCTGGATCGACTGACTGCGTCCGCATACGTGGTCCACGCAGCGTAGAGCGCCGGGTCCGGCACCGTGTCGTCGCTCGCGGCTGCGGGCTCGATGGCCGCTTCCCCGGGCAGTGCGGGCATCCTCGCCAGCGACACGGAGTCGTCGGCCCTCACCAGCAGGCTCTCGTCCCAGCGGTCCGCCGAACTCCGCTCGCGGCGCGCCCGGCCGGTGACGAACCAGATCAGGAACAACGACACGGTCACAAAGAGGAGCAGCCCCCAGAAGGCCGGGGCGCGACGGGGCGTCCACGAGATCATGGTGATGCGCACTCCGGGTTCGCGTTCGTGGGGCCCGGCGCGGCCGGGTTCCGTGGGATGCCCTCGGTCATCGGCGCTTCCCGAGCTGGAATCCACCGTTCCAGCCGAGCCCGGTCGGCGCTCGTCCCCGCCGCCGTTCGGCTTTACGCGCAGCGCCGGGCTCGCCTACCATCCGTTCATGACCGAACTCGACACCAACACCTCGCCCTACCTGGCCGCGGCCTACGCCAACGACCGCGCCCACGTGTTCCACTCCTGGTCCGCTCAGGGAGCGCTCCAGCCCGTCGTCATCGCCGGAGCCAAGGGCTCGCGGATGTGGGATGACAAAGGCAATTCCTGGCTCGACTTCGCCAGCCAGCTCGTCAATGTGAACATCGGACACCAGCACCCCAAGCTCGTCGCGGCCATCCAGGAGCAGGCTGGGCGGCTGTGCACCATCGCACCGTCGTTCGCGAACGACATGCGCGGCGAGGCGGCGCGGCTGATCACCGAACTCGCTCCCGGCGACCTCGACATGGTGTTCTTCACCAATGGCGGCACCGAGGCGGTGGAGAATGCCGTGCGCATGGCGCGCGCACACACCGGCCGGGGGAAGGTCCTGTCGGCCTATCGCAGCTACCATGGCGCCACGGGCACCAGCATCGGGCTCACGGGCGACCCGCGCCGCTGGGCCAACGAACCGTCGACGCCTGGCGCGGTGAAGTTCTGGGGCCCCTATCTCTACCGTTCCGCGTTCCACGCCAGCACGCTCGCAGAGGAGTGCGAGCGAGCCCTCGAGCACTTGGCCAACGTGCTGATGATGGAAGGCCCGCACACGGTGGCGGCGATCGTGCTCGAGCCCGTCGTGGGCACGAACGGCATCCTGGTACCCCCGGACGGCTACCTCGCGGGCGTGCGCGCGCTGTGCGACCGCCACGGCATCGTGATGATCTGCGACGAGGTGATGGCGGGCTTCGGACGCTGCGGCGAGTGGTTCGCCGTCGACCGCTGGAAGGTGACGCCGGACCTGATCACGTTCGCCAAGGGCTCCAACTCGGGCTACATCCCCGTGGGCGGAGTCGTCATTTCACGGAGGATCGCCGACACGTTCAAGGAGCGCTCGTTTCAAGGCGGGCTCACCTACAGCGGCCACCCGCTGGCGTGCGCCAGCATCGTCGCGAGCATCGGCATATTCAAGGAAGAGCGCATCGTGGAACACGCGCGACAGCTCGGCGCCGAGGTGATCGGACCCGAGCTGAAGAAGCTGGCGGACAAGCACCCGAGCGTGGGTGAGGTGCGCGGGCTTGGCGTGTTCTGGGCGCTCGAGCTGGTGCGCGACAAGCAGACGCGCCAGCCGCTGGTGCCGTTCAACGCCACGGGAGCCGACGCCAAACCGATGGTCGAGGTGATGACGGCGTGCAAGGCCGCTGGCGTGTGGCCCTTCGCGCACTTCAATCGGCTGCAGATCACGCCGCCCTGCACCACCAGCGCGGACGAGATCCGCGAGGGGCTCGCGGGGATCGACAAAGCGCTCGAGGCGGCGGACAAGCACTACACGGGCTGATCCGCAGGCGCAGTTCGGCTGGCCGCGCGTCCTGCGCGAGGCCGACCCGGGTGACGTGTCACTTCACCGGGCCGGAACGTACCAGTCGTCCTCCGGTCGATATGCACGCCGAGCAAAGCGACCTGCACTCCCGCGCGTCCGCGCGCCACGCGGCAGGATGCAATGCGAGCCGCGCCGCGGGTGCCTTTTCCCCTTGATTCGCGGCCATTTCCGCGCCTCCGAGCTTTCGGAACAGTTCCTGCAGGTACCGCATGGGGCGAGTCGACATCGCCCGGTGTCAGCCCGTGCGGGCCGGTTCACTGCACCTGGTGCTTCTGTCTCCAGAGTCCCGACCGCGCGGCCGATACGTCCGTGAAACGTGCGCAACTTCCCGACACCCTGAACGAGGCCGGTCCGTGACCCAGGTGGCTCCAGCCGCTGCAGGCTTCTCGCTCGTCGAGCTCTGCATCGTGCTCGTCGTGTTCGGGATCGTGCTCAGTTTCGGGCTCCCGAGCTTCGGGCGCTATTCGCAGACCCAGCAGCTGCGGGGCACCAGCGAGAACCTGGTGCAGACGATCCAGCTGCAGCGTTCGCGGGCGATGGCGACCGGGCAGACCGTGGCGATCAACTTCAACACGGCGGCGCCGTGCGCATGGACGGTCATGAGCGCCGGCCGGTCGAATCAGCAGCTGCTGCCCAAGGGCGTCATCTATGCCTCGGCGAATCCCGCGACGCTCACGCTCACGCGCGACGGCCGGGTCAATACCTCGGGACTGGTGGTGTTCCAGAACCGCTCGGGGCTTCTCGACACCGTCAGCATCCAGGTCTCCGGCCTGGCGCTGATCCGTTGAGGGACGCCATGGCCAGCCCGACGCCTGACAACAGACGCGAACGCGGGATGTCGCTCATCGAGCTGATGATCGCCCTGGTCGTGCTCGCGGTCGGGCTGCTGGCCGTGGGCCAGATGTTCCCGACGGGTGCCCGTTCGCAGGCACAGGACCGGCTGCTCATGTCGGCCAATTACTTTACGCAGGAGAAACTCGAATCGCTCACCGGACGGAGCTGGGCGGACCCGCTGCTCACGGACGGGCGTCACCCCGCGGGCACGGCGACGGAGTCGCTGGAGAACGGGCAATGGACCCGGTTTTACGTGGTGACGACCATGACTGGAAAGCTCGACAACCTGAAACAGGTGGATGTGACCGTCAACTACCAGGGCGCCGGACAGGCGTCGCGGGTCGCGACGGCCACCACCTATGTGAGGCGGTGATCTCGATGCGTGAACCTTCCTGCTCCATGCGCGCTGGACGCTCCACGTCGTCCGGCTTCACCCTCGTCGAATTCATGGTCACGCTGGTCGTGTTCGCGGTCGTCGCGGTCACGATCACGATGGTGCTCATGAGTTCAGCGAAGAGCAAGCAGCGCACGAGCCAGCACATCGAGAGCGAGCAGGCCGCGCGCGCTGCGCTGGACCTGATGTCCCGCGACATCCGCTCGGCCGGCTATGGCGCCGATCGCGACTACGCGACGCCCCAGCCCGCGATCGCCTACGTGGACTCGAGCGAGATCATCCTGTCCGAGAATGTCGCGCCCTATCCGGATGGCGCGGCCGGGCCGTCGGCTCCGCTTGCCTACCAACCGACCGCGAACCCGAAGCCGTTCCCGCTCAACGGCACGACCTACGCGCCACCGATCAAGTACCGCACCGGCGCCGAGCTCATCCGCTACACGCTCGACGTGAACAATGACGGCGTCGTGAACGCCAGCGACATCGCCTCAGCACAGGGAGCGGATGCCGCAGCCACGCCGAATCCGTCGGACTACGTGCTCGTGCGCCAGGTCTACGGCGACTCGACCGGCAATGTGGCGAACAACAACGGTGGTACGACCGAGCGCGTTGCGCTGGTACGCAAGCCCGGCGACACCGGTGTGCCGCCGCTGTTCACGGTCTTCATGCGCGGCTCGTCCACGCCATGGGACTGGCACAACGGCGCGGTGCCGCAATCGCAGCTGCAGAACATCCAGCGCATCGACCTGCAGGTCACGGCCGCGTCTTCGCGCCCGGACGCGCGCGGTGCCTACGCGCAGACCACGCTCAAGAGCGAGGTCAACTCGTCGCGCAGCGTGCCGGACTTCGGGGCGCCGACGTACTCCGTGTCAGGCTATGTCTATAACGATCTCAACTCCGACCGCGTCAAGAACGGCAGCGACGTGGGCCTGCCGGGCGCGACCGTCCGCCTGGGTAGCTACGTTGCCTATTCGAACGCCAGCGGCTTCTACCAGTTCCACGCGCCCGCTGGCAACTACACGCTCAAGCACTCGCCGCCGATGGGCTACGGGTCGTTCTCCTCACCCGACACGTTTGACCTCACCATCACCACCGCCGCCATCACGCGCTCGTTCGCCGACACCGCGCGCTCGGGCGGCTTTGTGAGGATTCGTGCGTTCAATGACTTGAACGGCAACGGCGCCCTGGACGCGGGCGAATCCTATCTGCAGGGTATCAAGTTCACGATCACGCCGGGTTCGCCGGGGCTGACCACCGCGTACACCGATGCTGCCGGCGCGGCGACGCTGTTCACGGCGGTGGGCGGCTACAGCCTCGCCTGCAACAACGCCGACTCGATGACGGTCACGACCCCGAATCCGGTGTCCGGGACCATGCCGAATGGTGGCACGGCCTCGTGGACGTTCGGCCTGAACAATCAGGTCATCGGACACGTGACCGGCAAGGTGTTCGTGGATGTCAATCGAAACGGTCTGCTGGACGCCGGCGAAGCAGGACTCGCGAATATCTGGGTGGGTGTCAGCAAGGACCTCGGAATCAACGTTGCCGGCTACGCCTACACCGATGCGACGGGTAGCTACGACATCACCGTGCCCGTGAACGACCCGCCGCACACCACGGCGTACGCCGTCTACACCATCCCGCCGGCGGGCTACTTCCCGACCATCAGCACGTCGATCGGCAACCTGTGGGTGCAGCAGAGCCAGACGCTCAGCGGCAAGAACTTCGGGCTCGCGAACTTCCAGGTCATCACGCTGACCGCCAGTCGAGTGCTGTCGCTGACCGCCGCCGACGTGATCGAGAACGACTGGAACGGCAGTCACACCGAAAACGCCCGCCAGGACCAGGACCTGATCCTCGGCGCCGATGCTGGCAGCACGGACAACGTCTCGGTGTGGTTCAACCGCTACCCGACCTCACCACTATACAACTCCACGCCGACGGGTTCTGACGGCTACTCGCGCCTGGCGCCGAACTCGGTCATGTGCATGGTCGCGGACACGCTGGACAAGAACGGCACCAAGGCCCGGCCCGACCTGGTGACGGGCACCAAGTTCACCCCCGGCGGCAACTTCTTCGTGTGGTTCATGCAGGGCTCGAACAACAACGAGGGCTACCTGCCGACAAGCTACAGCCCGAGTCAGAACTACAAGACCGCGGACAACGGCGACGTGCAGGGCGTGGTCACGCTCGACTGCGGTGGCGGCGACATGCCCGACATCGTGGTGGGGACCAAGTCGGCCACGGCGGGGCAGGGTTCGCTCGAGGTGTGGCTCAACAATAACGCCACGACCCCGTCCTTCACCCGGGACGAGACCATCAACACGATCTCCGGCAGCCTGCTCGGCGAGGTCACGGGCATGGTGCTGGCGGACCTCGACAACGATGGCGACAAGGACCTGGTCGTGTGCACGCACCTGAGCGACTACAACGGCCAGCTGGCGGTGTTCGAGAACCGCGGCCGCACCGCGGGCGGCCGGTTCGTGCTCCGCTACACGGACGCATTCATCGGCAGCGCGCCCACTTCGCTGGCCTGTCTGGACGCGGATGGAGACGGTTGGAAGGACATCTTCGTCGGGACGCAGCGCAGCTCGTCCCAGGGCCGCGTTCGGCAGTACAAGAACATCGGTGCCGTGACGCCGTTC
>JAYVCN010000059.1:0-6734 GCA_043749875.1 Candidatus Eiseniibacteriota bacterium
TTGGCGGAGCGCTCGCGCCACAGCTTCAGTCCATCGAGCAGCGACATGCCGGCGCCGGGGATGCAGAAGTCGATGATGCTGGTGGTGCCGCCGGCGATGCCGCTGGCGGTGCCGGTCTCGAAGTCGTCGATACTCACGAGCCCCATGAACGGCAGCTCCATGTGCACGTGCGGATCGATGAAGCCCGGCAGTACGTAGCGACCAGCCGCGTCGATCTCGGTGTCGCCACTGCCTTTGGCCAGCCCGGTCCCGATGCCGGTGATGGTGCGCCCTTCGACCTTCACGTCGGCGGTGAATCGCTCGCCCGCGTTCACCACCGTGCCGCCGCGAATGACAAGGCCCATGTGTCCCCCTATTCCCTCTGGTACTCCACCAGCCGCATCCACGGCTCGGTGGAATGGATGTCTTCGTAGGATTCGAGTACCACGTCGTATGCATCGATCCAGGCCGCGAACGCCGGCACGGCGCCCTGCGGGTCGCTCACCTCGATACGCCGTGCCTCGACGCTGCCGCCGAGCATGGGCCGCGCGCCGGCGGCCGTGCACGCCAGTCGCTGTCGCCCGGGCTCCGCGCCAAAGAACGGCGGGCCGATGATGAGCGACGGGAACTCGTGCTCCGCACCCGGCGCCAGCGCGTAGCGGTGCAGCATGACCGTGTGCAGCACGTGCGAGCCGAATGCGACTTCCGCGAACCCCGGGAAGTCGCCCTGCTGTTCGCGCGTGTGCCCGCCGTAGAGGATGCGCGCACGCCACACGTCGCCGTCGGCCGCGTGCTCGGCGCGCACCGTGCGCGTGCCAACGCGCCATGCCGCCTCGAGCGCGGTCAGGCGCCCGAGCGGCGACAGTCGCGCGCGCCACTCGAGCTCGCACGGCATGGGATGCGGCGCCATCAGCATCTGCTCGCCGCGCGCCACGGCGCCGCCATCAGTGGACGCCTCCACCGACCAGCGCTCCTCGCCGGCCTCGACGCCGGCGTGGAAGATGACGTAGCGGCCAGCGGCCACCAGTGCGGCCGCGCCGATCGCAGGCGTCATCTCCGCTGCACACCCTTCCTGCCCGCTTCCTCGATCAGCGGCACGTGCTTGTCGAACATCGCCTGCTTGATCTTCTCGACCGGGACACTCTCGTCGTTGATCGGATTGCTGCACTGGATGAGACCGCCGACCAGCATACGGGGCATCGAAGCGCTCCTCGGGGCCTCCCGCATGGGGAAGTCCTGCTCAAGCTCGGCCGCCGCCTCAAGGGCAAACGGCCGCTCGCGGGGCGTTCCGCCTCACGGGACGGCGCCGGGTGGATGGCATGTCCCGGCAGCATACACCCCTGAGCACGGGGCCCGGCAACCCCGCGCCCACCGGCCCCGTACCCTGACTGAAGCCCATCCGCCCTGTTGCTCGGTTCACGCTGGAGGTGCGCCATGAGATCGCTCGCTGTTGCCTTGCTTGCCTCGTCGCTGCTGATCGCCGCATCCGCATCGGCGCGCGATCGCGACGAGTGTTCCGGTTCGCTCAACATCGGCTCCCATCTCGGGGAGCCCGCGCGCTGGGGGCCCCGCCACGACTCGCGCCTTGCGCGTTACGTCATCACCAGCAGTGACGGCAAGGTCGACCTGTTGCTCACGCCCACCGCCGTCGCGTTCCAGCTTTCCGACCGCAAGATGAACAGCATCGAACGTGAACTGCGCGACGGGCAGAATGAAGATGCCGACAACTCGTTCGGCGACGCCATCAAGACCGCGGTGCTCGCGGGCGTCCGCGTTCTGCTCAAGCACAGCGCCGAATGCCCCGTGCGCGAACTTCGCGACGTCGACTATCGCAACGGCGCGCTGGTGTTCGTGACCCGCGACGGGGATCGCGTATTCGACGGGCTCGAGGTCAACGACGGTGAACTGCTCGGAGCGTTCCCCGAGCGCGAGGCGCGCGCGTTCGTGCGTGAGTTCCGCCGGCTCAAGGCGGCGTATCGTTAGCTGTTCGAGCGGCTTCGAGAGAACTCGAACAACACGTCAATAGGGCGGCCCCAAATGAGCCGCAGGATGGTATTCCGCGGGCCGGATCGCGCATGCTCACCTGCGGCTCGGTTCCATTCCGGCCGATAACCCGTGAATCACGGTGCGCATCTGCAGTTTCGCCGCGCCACGCCGGGATTGCCGCGGTCCTTTCGGAGGTTCGTCATGCGGGGTCGCAGGATCGCCACGATCGTTCTGTCCCTCTTCCTCACGGGCGCTGCGAGGGCTAATCCCAGCACCAGCATCCCGCCCGCGAACCAACCGCTCAGTGGGCCGCAGGCGGCGCTCGAGAACCTGGCGCAGGCGTATCGGAACCTGTCGGTGGTAGGCATCGACGCGATGCTCACGAACGACTACCGCTTCCACGCGGTCGACGGCGGCCAGCCGCTGGCCGGATTCACAGCAGGCAGTTCGCGCGCGGACGAGATGCGGACCGTTCGCAGCATGCTCGGAGGCGTGACGCATGCCGGTAAGGTGGTCATGGGCAAGGCCGATAGCGTCGGTATGTCGTTCGACGGCATCTCGCAGGGCGTGGATCCTGAACATGCGGACTCGACGCAGCAATACGAAGTGCTCACGGTGACGCGCGCCCAGTGGGGGATCCGCATGTCGAACGGCGTCCGCATGTGGAACCAGCCAAGCCTGCACGTCTTCCACGTCGTCCGCGGTGACGCCGCGGTGCTCGTTCCGGGGCAGACAGCCAACCCGGATCGCTGGTACATCCGCCGCTGGCTCGAGGACGTGAGCGGGCTCCGCAAGGCGCTCAACGAGAAGAAAGGCGATTGCGGCGAGCACGAACCCGGGACGGAGCCGGTCGTTGCGGCCGGAGTCCCGGTGAGCCCCGGCATTCCCGCGATGCTCGGGATCCGTGCGCTCACCAACCCCGCCTGCGGCTTGCTCCGCCTCTCCTGCGACCTGCCCGGCAGCGAACCCGCTCACGTCGACGTGTACGACGTGAGCGGCCGGCTCGTGAATACGCGCCCAATCGTCGCGAAGGCGGCCGGCAACGTCACCGTGGACGCCGGCGCTGGCGTGCACCTGCTGCCCGGCATCTACTGGGTGCGGCTCGGCCAGGCTGCGCGCAAACCGAGCACGCGCATGGTGGTCGTGGCGCGGTAGCAGCCGGCCCTACTCAAGGGAAGTCCGTCCACTGCGGCCCGTGCCACGGGATGCCAGCGGCCGGTGCGTTGCCTTCCCAGACCTCGCTCACCCCGATGACCGCCTTCGCGCGTGCGTCCCCGCGCAGGCCCGTGGCATCGAACCGCATGTTGGAGAACGTGTACCACTTGCCGTCCCACTGCACGTGCATGCGGGCAGTTCCCGACCGGCCCGCAGGCTTCGCGAGGCGCGCGAGCCCGAGGCTGTCGGGCGCCTCCATGGCGTGCACCCGCGCGGCGAACAACCCGCACAGCAGCGCGGCGATGAGCACCGCGCGACGCCAGGCGTCACGGATGCGGGCAGTGGGAAACCCGATCCGCGATCGCGTCAGAACCACCGCGTGATGGTCACCTTCTTATCCGTGTAGAACTCGATCGCGTCTTTTCCATGCGCCTTCAGGTCGCCGAAGAAGCTGCCCTTGGCGCCGCCGAACGGGAAGAACGCCATCGGCGCGGCCACGCCGATGTTCACGCCCAGCATGCTGGGCTCGACGCGGTAGCGGTACTCGCGCGCGAACTTGCCGCTCGAGGTGAAGATGCTCGAGGCGTTGCCCAGTTCGTGCTTCTTGACGATCTCCACCGCCTCGTCGAAGGTGTTCGCCTTCATCACGCACAGCACCGGGCCGAAGATCTCCTCGCGCGCGATCACCATGTCCGGCTTCACATCGGTGAACACGGTCGGCCCGAGGAAGTAGCCGTCGGGGTGCTTGGGGTCCTTGTAGCCGCGGCCATCGAGCGCCAGCGTGGCGCCCTCGGCGATGCCCTTCTCGATGTAGCCGAGGACTTTTTCCCGATGCGCCGCGGTGATCACCGGGCCCATGGTGATGCCCGGCTCGAGCCCGTCGCCGACGCGGATCTTCCTCGCCTCGTCCACGAGCCGCGTGCGGATCGCGTCGTAGGCCTCGCCCACGCCCAGCACCACGCTGTTGGCGAGGCAGCGCTCGCCGGCGCAGCCGAAGCACGACTCGGTCGACACCTGCGCCGCGCGCGCCATGTCGGCATCCGGCATGACCAGCACGAAGTTCTTGGCGCCGCCCAGCGCCTGCACGCGCTTGCCGTTCTCGGCGCCGCGCTTGTAGATGTAGTGCGCCACGGGCGAGCTGCCGACGAACGACACACCGGCGATGCCGGGATGATCGAGGATCGCGTCGACCGCGTCCTTGGCACCGTGTACCAGGTTCACGACTCCATCCGGGAAGCCGGCCTCGTGCAGCAGTTCGAACATGCGCATCTGCGACAGCGGCACGCGTTCGCTGGGCTTGACGATGAACGTGTTGCCGCAGGCGATGGCGTGCGGCAGGAACCACATCGGCACCATGGCCGGGAAGTTGAACGGCGTGATGGCCGCGAACACGCCCAGCGGCTGCCGGAAGTAGTAGCTGTCGATGCCCGTGGCGATGTCCTCGAGCGTCTGGCCCTGCATGTTCGTCGGAATGCCGCACGCCACTTCCACGTTGTCGATCGCACGGCGCACGCTCGAGCGCGATTCGTCGAGCGTCTTGCCGTGTTCCCGGGTGACGATCTTCGCGATGTCGTCGAAGTTCTTCTCGAGCAGCTCGCGGAACTTGAACATGGGTCGCACGCGGTTGACCGGCGGCGTCGCGCGCCAGGCCGGGTACGCGGCGAGCGCGGCCTTGACGGCGCGGTCGACGTCCTCGGTGCCGCCCAGGGGCACGCGAGCGAGCAACTCGTTGGTGGCGGGATTGCGCACCTCGCCGGTCGTCTTGGCGGTCGAATCGAGCCAGTGACCGCCGGCGAAGATCTTGAGCGTCGGGGCGCTTCCGGTGCCGGTGGCGCCTGCCAGCGTGGCCTGCTCCTGGGGCGGGTTCATGGTGGAATCCTCCTGACGGGTGTGGTCATTGCTGTGTCGTGGGGCGAGCATACACGGCCCGTGCCCGCGTGGCGCGGGGATTCCGGCAGCCCGGGCCGCGCCCTGCCCGAGCCGGCAATGCGGTGCGTGCTGCGCTTCAGCCGCGCCGCGCCCAACCGCTCAAATCCCGAACTAGCGGCGTCATGTGCGCCCACGCGAAGCGCTTCCGCCGCCGCGCCAGCGAGGCGAGCGGCACCCACGCGGCGCTCGCCGCGTCGTCCGCGGCCACGGGCTCGCCCCGGCGCCAGCGCCCCACGAAATAGAAGTTCATCACCGGGAAGCGCCCGAAGCCGCGGATGAAGTAGGTATCCCAGTAGAACCCGAGCGTCTCCACGCGCCCGAGCGCGAGCCCGGTTTCCTCCTTCAGCTCGCGGCGAGCCGCGCGCTCGATGCTCTCGCCCGCCTCGATGAACCCACCCGGCACGTCGAGGAAGCCCACGCGCGGCGCGTGCGCGCGCTCGAGCAGCAGCACGCGGTCGCGCTTCACCACCAGCAGGCCGGCGGCGGCGCGCGGGTAGTCGTAGATCATGTAGCGGCAGCGCGGGCAGCTGAGGTGCCGCGGGCGCGTGGCGTTCGCCGGCCGCCGTGTGATCGCCGTGCCGCATACGGCGCACGGGAAACTCGGCGTCATGGGAGGCTCTTCGCTTCGCTCATCGCAAGCTGCCCTCGAGGCTCGGTTGACCGCCTCAAGGCAGCTCCACGCTGATCACCGCCGGCAGCGGGGTGCGTGCGGCAAGACCCATCGGATGGTCGTCGACGTTGAGCCACGGGCCGAATGACGCGTAGCGGAACGCGCCGCGCGCCACCACCAGCTCGGCCTCGCGACCGCCGTCCATGCTCATGGCGTGTGTGAGTTGCAACGGCGAGTGCTGCAGCACCCACGCGAAGTCAGCGAGCGTGTAGCCGCCCTCGCTCACCATCACCAGCACGCGGCGGTGCCGGTCCTCGGCGACCACGGTGCGGTTGGCGATGCGTTCGCTGCGGCGCACGCGCAGGGCACCGCTGGTGTCGAACAGCATGAACGACTGCGCCACCTCGTTCCACCCCAGCGAGTCGGGATGGCGCGGCTGCTTGCTCAGATCCAGCACGCGCGCACCGCCGCCCGGCCCGTGCCGGTCGGCCACCAGCGCCGCCAGGTAGCCAGGGTGGGCATCGCGCGACAGCCAGTGTCCGCCGCTCGCGAGCAGTCCCATATAGCGAAAGTCGGGGTAGAACTGGCCGGCGTTGAACACCGCCACCGCGTGCGTCAGCTGCTGCCACTCGACGATATCGAACGGGCGCTCGCCGCCGAGCTGCGTGTAGTGATGCACGCGCAGTCGCACGCGTTCGGGATCCAGCCGCAGCGCGGCGATGCCCGCCGAACCGCGCCGGCAGTAGGGCTCACCGCGCAGTGTGGCGAACTCGAGCCCGGGGGCGAGTTCGCGCCAGTGCACCGTGCGGGTGCCGCGCCACATGACGAAGCCACCCACCACCGCCACGATCGGCAGCAGCCAGCGCGCGTGCAGCCGGGGCCACTCGATGGGACGCTTCAGGCCATCCCCGCGTGACGCTGGCGGGCCTCCTGCACCATGAGCAGCTCGCTCACGTTCTCGAGCGTGAGCATTCCCACAAGCTGCCCGCGCATGATCACCGGCACCGCAGCGTGCCGGCCCGCGCGCATCACTTGCAGCGCGCGGTCGAGCGGCCACGCGGCGTCGATGGGCTCC
>JAYVCN010000060.1:0-16602 GCA_043749875.1 Candidatus Eiseniibacteriota bacterium
GCAGGCCCAGCGTCGCCCGGTCCAGGTCCGCCGTACCGGTGTAGAAGGGATCGGCCGCGATGCGCACGCCCTCGACCGCGACATAGGGCCGCCACGACCCCGGCCCCAACGTGAGCACGCCATACCAGGCCTTGTTCGTCCGCTGCGCGCCCGTCAGCCGGTCCCGATCCATGACGGAGAAGTACTCCGCGACTTCGTCGAGCCACGCGTGGCGCAGAGCCAGGTGGACGCTGGCGATATTCTGGTCGGTCTCGCCGCCGGTCACGGCATCGGGGGGCGTGCGGTCGTGGAACAGCGCGCCACCCGCGTGCCACTCCAGCTCGCCCGTACCGCTGAGCGTCGTGCTTGCGCCGATCTGCTTGTCGCGATTCCCATCGCCCACGGTCTGCACCTTCGTGCGGTCCTGGGCCCGGCCATTGGCAAGGTTCGCGACCCAGTCCAGAGACAGGTCGCCCACGGGCTGGTGCCCGGAGAACTCCAGTCCGACGGCGTGCGCGGGGAGGAGCCCGCCTTCAGGTTCATCCTCGAATCGCACCGGGGCGGGGCGCTGGATCGTGGGCTGGAGCAAGGCACCGTGGTGACACGTCACATACCAGTAGCTCACCGCGGAGTGCGTGCGCCCGGCGGTCACGCGCAGATGATCGGAGAACGAATAGCGCACGTAGGCGCGCTCAAGGTCGATGCTGCCCGAGCCCTCCGCGGCTTCCATCACGGCCTCGCCGAGGAACGAGATGCGATCCGTGAGCCGCGACGTCATGAACAGGTCGAACTGTCCGAGGCTCCAGCCGATCGCGGTCGAGTCGCGGCCCGCGCTGCGCAGGTTCGCGGCACGCAGGGTCACGTCGAAGAACCCGTGCAGGTCGAGCCTCGGCGACGCGGGGGCCTCGGCCATCATGTGCTCGTGATCGTGTTCCTGCGCTCGCGTCGCGGGCGCATAGGCGACCACGGCGGCGAGCCAGCATGCCAGGAGTGCGTGTCTCGGGACTCTTGCAGGCAAGGGCAGCGCTCCATCGCGATGGCTGGGCCACGGACGCCTCCCTGGATCCGCGTGCGCACAGCTCGACAGGAGCAATTATCGGCGGCCGCGAGCGACATCTGAGGTGGTTCGTGGGGTCTGCCCCTTGCGCACCGCTGACCTGGGTGTTCCGCCCCAACGACCTCGCACGCAGCGCGGCCCGGGGAGGCGTCTCCCCGGGCCGCGCGCGAACGGACTTCGCAGCGTTCTCGGACGCTACTTCTGCAGCATCTTCCGGCGCTCGATCTCCTTCTTGAGCGCGTCACGGTTCAGCACCTTGAACTCGACGCGGCGGTTCTTCGCCATGTTGAGTGCCGAGGTGTTGCGCACCAGCGGCTTGCTGAAGCCGTAGCCGTGGACGGAGAGCTGACTGGCGTCGAGCCCGCTGAACTTGTTCGCCAGGTAGTCCTTCACCGCCTGCGCGCGGTGCTCGGACAGGATCTGGTTCTTCGCCGCGGTGCCGCGCGAGTCGGTGTGGCCACCGATCTCGATCTTGAGCTGCGGCCACTTGCTGAGGATGCCGCCCACCTCGTCGAGCGCGGCGAAGCTCTCGGGCAGCAGCTCGGCCTTGCCGGTCTCGAAGTTCACGTTCTGGAGCCGGATCATGCCGGTGTCGAGCAGCTCGGTCTCCTTCTCGGTCACCTCGATCGGGCAGCCGTTGGCATCCACCTTGAGCCCTGCCGCCGTGTTCGGGCACTGGTCGAGGCCGTCCACCACGCCGTCACCGTCCGAGTCGGTCGTGCAGCCCTTGGCGTCCACCGTCGCGCCCTTGGGCGTGTTGGGGCACTGATCGAGGCCGTCGAACACGCCGTCGCCGTCGGAATCCATCGGGCAACCCTTGGCGTCCACCGTCGCGCCCTTGGGCGTGTCGGGGCACTGGTCGAGACCGTCGAACACGCCGTCGCCGTCGGAATCCATCGGGCAGCCCTTGGCGTCCACCTTGGCGCCCTTAGGCGTGTTGGGACACTGGTCGAGGCCGTCCCACACCCCGTCGCCGTCGGAATCCTTGGGGCAGCCGTTGATGTCCACCGTCGCGCCCTTGGGCGTGTCGGGGCACTTGTCCTTCTTGTCGACCACGCCGTCACCGTCGGTGTCCTTCGGCTTGGCGCCGAAGCCGAACGTGAACCCGCCCCAATATTGCTGGTCGGCCTTGTTGGCGCTGCCGTAGTTCTTCTCGGGCAGGTTCAGGAGATTACGTGCCTCGAGCCGCAGCGCCAGCCCGGAGTTGAGCCACTTCTTCCAGCCGACCGCAGCCTCGAGCACGCCGAAGTGCAGGTTGTCCGGCGCGGCGTCGGACTTGTACTGGTTATATCCGAAGCCGCCCGACAGGTAGAGCGAGCCGAACTTGTTGGCCGGTGACAGTTGCGCGACCAAGGATGCCGAGGCGTTCAAGACGGTGACGTCCGGGCCGTCCGAGCCGTTGCGCTTCACGCCATGCGTCTTGCCGGCACTGCCCGTGCCTTCGAACGTCCAGTACTCCCCGAACCCGCGGCCGATGCGCACTCCGGCCACCGGGGCATCAGCGAGCGAATCGGACGGATATCGCAGCTTGTTCGCGTACTGTGCATAGCCGCCGAGGAGCGACACCGACCATGCGGGCTGGTCGGATGATCGCGCCGGGGCGGGGTTCAGCAGGCTGGCCGCCATGAACAGCGCGGCGAGCGAGGACTTGAAGCGCATGGAACCACCTCCTGTGAGCTTTGAGATTCAGCATCCTTGCTGCATGGGTCAGTGACTGTCGCTCGCGGAAAATAGGCGCGAGCGGGGTTCTCGACAAGCGAAACCCGCCCCGTCGTCGGGCGCTGGGGACCGTTCATCGCGCCGTTTCGACCGCCCGACGGGCAGGACTTCGGCGTAACTCGTTGTCACTTGATGCTCCGTGTGCCAAGGGGAGCCCTGATTCGGGGGCGCTCGCGCGGTAGGAGGACTGGAAAATGCCAGCACTGGAGATTCGCGACGCGCGCAAGAGCTTTGGGGCCACGCGCGCGTTGGACGGGATGTCGCTCACGCTCGGCGAGGGCGAGATGCTGGGCCTGCTCGGTCCGAACGGCGCCGGCAAGACCACGCTGATCCGCGCCATCTCCGGGCGGGTGCGGCTCGAGGGCGGCTCGGTGTCGCTGTTCGGCCGCGTGCTCGAGCCGGGCAAGTCACGACCTGAACTAGGCGTGGTGCCCCAAGAGAACGCGCTCTACCCGCTCCTGAGCGCGCGCGAGAACCTCGAGACGTTCGGGCGCATGAACGGACTCGAGGGCAAGCACCTGCACGAGCGTGCGTCGTGGGCGCTGGAGTGGACCGGGCTCGCCGAGCGTGCGAAGGGCGTGGTGAAGGAGTTCTCCGGCGGCATGAAGCGGCGGCTGAACCTGGCCTGCGGCGTGCTGCACGAGCCGAAGATCGTGCTGCTGGACGAGCCCACCGTGGGCGTGGACCCGCAGAGTCGCGAGAAGATCTACGACATGCTCGACGGCCTGCGCGGCGCAGGTACGGCGTTGCTGCTCACCACCCATTACCTGGAAGAGGCCGAGGCGCGCTGCGAGCGCATCACCATCGTCGACCACGGCCGCACCATCGCCTCGGGCACGCTGCCCGAGCTGGTCGTGCAGGCCGGGCTCGCCGGGCGTCGCGTGCGGCTAACGCTCGACCATGCTTCAGCCACCGCACCCGCCGGGTTCACCAGCGAGAATGGTGGTGGTGTGCTGACCGCGAACATTCAAGACGTGGGTACCGAGCTGCCCGGCCTGCTCGCGCGCTTGCACGCGGCCGGGCTCGGCGTGCGCGACCTCGAGGTGCGCGGCGCCAGCTTGCAGGCCGCGTTTCTAGCTTTGACCGGAAAGGAGCTGCGCGAATGATCGGCACCCTCATCCGCAACTCGTGGAAGCAGCTCCGCCGCGACCGCGGCGCGCAGGTGCTCGCGTTCGTCGTGCCGATCGCGTTCTTCTCGATCTTCGCGGTCATCTTCGGGCCCCGTGGCAGTAGCGTCACCGGCACCAGCCGCGTCTCGGTGGCCGTGGCCGACGAGTCGAACACGCCGCGGAGCCAGGCGCTGGTGGCGGCACTCGCGGCCGACTCGGGACTTCGCGTCTTCAGCGTGTGGACCGGCCGCGCGGCGAGCAAAGCCGCCGCCGGCGAGAAGGTCACGCGTGTGCTCGCCGAGAAGCTGGTGAAGGAGGGTCAGGTGGCCGCGGGGCTCGTCCTGCCGGCGGGCATCGACGCATCGATCATGAGCTTCGGGCAGGGGCACGTGCGGGCGCTCATTCTGCACGACCCGAGCGACCCGGTGGCGTCGAAAATGGTCGGCGGGCTCCTGCAGCGCGCCGCGCTGCGCGTGGGCGGCGCGGGCTTGCTCGGCCTCTCCCGCACCGACCCCGACGCGATGCTGCCACTCCGCTTCGAGGAACAGGCGGTGCTGGGGGAGAAACGCGAGAGCCCGATGATCGCGTTCTACGCCGCCGGCATCGCGGTCATGTTCATCATGTTCTCGGCCGCGAGTGCGGGGGGCGTGCTGATCGAAGAAACCGAATCCGGCACGCTCGAGCGTGTGCTCACCAGCGGGCTCGGCATGAACGGGCTGCTCGCCGCCAAGTGGATCTACCTGACGTCGCTCGCGTGCATGCAGATCTGCGTGATGTTCGTGTGGGGCATGCTGGTGTTCCGGCTGCCGCTGCTCTCGCACCTGCCAGGCTTCGCCATCATGACCGTGTGCACCGCGGCCGCGGCAGCCGCGTTCGGGCTGGTGCTGGCGACGCTGTCACGCACGCGGCAGCAGCTGTCCGGGCTCGCGAATCTCCTGGTGCTGAGCCTCAATGCGCTCGGCGGCAGCATGTTCCCGCGCTTCTTGATGAGCGAGCAGTTGCAGCGATGTTCCCTGGTCGGGTTCAATGCCTGGGCGCTCGATGGTTATCTCAAAGTGTTCTGGCGTGAGGCCCCGCTGGCGGCACTGTTGCCGCAGGTCGGAGCACTGCTCGGCTTCACGGTGCTGTTCCTGCTGCTGGCGCGGCGGTTCGCGCGGCGCTGGGAGGTGGCGTGACGGCGAACCGTTGTGCGACAAGCGTCGCGGCCAGGCACAACGTGCCTAGCGTCATGGCCGAGTACGCGAGCAGCCAGTTCGAGATCGTCCGGCCGACGAGCCCGGGTTGCGACAGCAGAAAGAGCACGCCAGCCAACTTGAGCAGCCGGCGCGGTGCGCGAGCGCGCTGCTGCCAGGCGAGCGTGGTCGCGAGCCACGCCGGCAGCAGCAGCACGATGAACTGCGCCTTCAAGTTGAAGCCCACCACCTGGACCATCGCGCAGCAGCCGAGCGCGAGATCGAGCAGCAGCGCTCGTGGCGCGGCCCGGGCAGGTGCGATCGCCCATACGAGCAGATAGCCGAACAGGATCAGCCCTGCCGTCGCGCGACTGACGAGGTTGAATGCCCGCGGCGTGAGCGACATTGCGTTGACGGCATGCCCTTCGAAGGCCGGCTCGTTCACGAGCAGGCGCCGAAGCGCAGCGTGCGGCGACTGATCGATGACGCTCGAACCCTGCAGCGTGCCCGCGGCGGCCGGCGCCACGACTTTCGCGTGCCACTCGCGGAGCATCTGCTTCCCGAGCGGGATGCCGCTGGTGAGAAACGGCAGCAACACCACCAGCGATGCCGCAACGGCGAAGCCGGCAGCCGCACGCACTCGCCCGCGGAACAGCAGCGGCAGCAGCAGCAGCGCCGCCGGCATCTTGAGCGCGGTCGCGAGCCCGAGCGGAACGCCCTGCGACCAGCTCGCGCGTTGGCGCAGCGCTCCCTGAATGGCGGCCGCGAGCAACAGGGACAACAGCAAGTTCGCCTGGCCGAGCACGAGGTTGTCCTGGAACAGCCCGAGCAGTGGTAGCAAGGCGATCACGAGCCAGCCTGGGCGCGCGGTGGGCGCCGTCGCTTGCAGCACGCCGAGCAGCGCGCGCCCCCCGAGCCACAGGAACAGCACGTTGGCCGCGTACCAGCACACGGCGGCCAGCGGCAGTGGCAGGAGCGCCAGTGGCCCGAGCAGCAGCGCGAACCATGGCAGGTACACGTAGCCGTGCAGTCCCGAGGCCACGTCGTACGGCGAGCGATGGCTCAGGAGGTCGCGCGCCGCGCGCCAGTAGATCGGGAAGTCGTTGCCGTCGCGCAGTTGCTTGTGGACGGCGACGATGGCCGTGCCGAGGAGCACCAGCGCAGTGATCGTGTACCGCAGCCGTCGTGCGGCGTGGCTCTCGATCCACGCGATCGCTCGCACGCGCGGCGCCGGCGCGGCGGACATGGCGTGCCTCAGGCCGCCGTGAGCAGCAGCGGGGCACCCTTCGTGACCACCATCGTGTGCTCGAAGTGCGCCGCGAGCGAGCCGTCGCGCGTGAGCACCGTCCAGCCGTCGTTCCCATCCTGCGCGTCGCCACGGCCCGCCGCGATGATGGGCTCGAGCGTGATGACGAGCCCATCGGTGAGCCAGCCGCGTGCCTCGGGGTCCGGCCAGTTGGGGATCATCGGCTCTTCGTGGATGGTGCGACCGATGCCATGCCCCTGCAGCGTGCGCACGACGGAAAAGCCCTTGCGCGACACCTCATCTTCCACCGCACGGCCGACATCGATGGCGCGCTTGCCGTGTCGCACCTCGCGCAGACCCTTCTTGAACGCCTGCTCGGCGCACGCGAGCAGCCGCTTGGCATTCTCCGACACGCGCCCGACCGGCACGGTGATGGCTGCGTCCGCCATGTAGCCACTGAGTTCAGCGGTCACGTCGAGCTTGACCAGGTCGCCCTCGCGCAGCTTTCGCTTCGTGGACGGAATGCCGTGCACGATCTCGTCGTTGACCGAGATGCAGGTGACGCCCGGGAACTTGTACACGAGCTGCGGCGCCGAGCGCGCGCCCGCGGCTGCGAACACACGCGCGGCCACCGCGTCGAGCTGACCGGTGGAGACGCCGGGTGCGACCGCCGCGCGCATCGCGGCCAGCGTGTCGCGCACGACGGCGCCGGCGGCACGCATGCCGGTCAGGTCAAGATCGTTCTCGATGGACATGCGGGGCAGCGTGCATGCGACGGCCGGCGGGCGCAAGCACCGGTAGCCGGCCGGGCACCGGGCCCGTCCCGTGCGGGGATCACAGCATCCCCCCCGCGCCTTCCATGATCTTCTAACGGACAAGCCAAGCACGACGGGCCGGCCGCGATCTCCCGCGCCGGCCCGTCGTGCGATGCCAACAGCCTAATGCTTCGTCGAGTCCGCCGGCGCCGGTTCGTCCTGCTTCAACAGCCGGCGCTTCTCGATCTCCTTCTTCAGCACGTCCTTGTTCGTGACCACGAACTCGACGCGGCGGTTCTTCGCCCAGTTGAGCTCGTTCGTATTGGGCACGATCGGCTTGGTCTTGCCGTAGCCCTTCACCGTGAACTGCGCGTCCGTGAGCTGGTTGAACTTGGCTAACATGTACGCCTTGACCGAGGCGGCGCGCGCCTCGGACAGCTTCTGGTTCTTGGCGGCCGAGCCGCGTGCGTCGGTGTGGCCGCCGATCTCGAGCTTCAACTGCGGCCACTTGCCGAGCAGCATGCCGACCACGTCGAGCGTCGGGTAGCTCTCGGGCAGGATGTCCGACTTGTTCGTCTCGAAGTTCACATTCTGCAGCCGGATCATGCCGGTATCGAGCAACTCGGTCTCGCGCTCGGTGACCTCGATCGGGCAGCCGTGCGCGTCGACCTTCAAGCCCTTGGGAGTATCCGGGCACTGGTCGAGGCCATCGAACACGCCGTCGCCGTCGCCATCCTTGGGACAGCCCAGCGAGTCGATCAGCGCGCCCTTGGGCGTGGCGGGGCACTGGTCGATGCCATCCAGCACACCATCGCCGTCGGAGTCGCTCGGGCAGCCCTTCGCATCCACCGTCGCGCCCTTCGGCGTGTCGGGGCAGGTGTCGATGCCATCCAGAACGCCATCGCCATCGGCATCGCTCGGGCAACCCTTGGCGTCCACCTTGGCGCCCTTGGGCGTGTTCTCGCACTGGTCCAGTCCGTCGTAGACGCCGTCGCCGTCGCTATCGAGCGGACAGCCGTTCGCGTCCACCTTGGCGCCCTTGGGGGTGTCGGGACACTTGTCCTTCTTGTCCGGGACCCCGTCGCCGTCGGTGTCGCGCGGCGTGCCGCCGAGCGCGAACGTGATGCCGCCGCCGAGGATGATGGTGTTCAGGCGGTCCGAGGCCGCGGTGTTGGCGACTGCCTTGGACGACACGTCGCGTGCCTCGAAGCGCAGCCCGACCTTGTCGGTCATCCACAGCTTCACGCCGCCGCCGAACTCGATGGTGCCCGTCCGGGTGCTCAGGCCCGCCGCGGGCTTGGCCTGCGACCAGCCGCTGCCCACGAACACGAACGGACCGCCCCAACGACCGCGGGCCGGTGACAGCACCAGGTTGCCGCTCGCGTGCAGCCAGTCGAAATCGCGCCCGTTCGGCACGTCCTCCGCGGTGGGCGAGAACCCGCCGGCGGCCTCGAGGCCCAGCCAGGATCGTGATTGCCACGCCAGCCGCCCGCCCACGTGCAGGTCGTCGGTGACCGGCAGATTGCTGCCCGGGAACCGCATCTTGCTGTCGAACAGCGTGAAGCCACCGAACGGCGTGAACTCCAAGTGCGATCCCAAGGGCTCGGCCACGGCCACGCCCGCCACCATCAGCGCGGCCAGGGCGGGCAGGACAAACCGAAGACGGTGGCGCATCTCAAGTCTCCTTGCACGATGACGAAAGCCCGGTCATGGGCTCGGGGCGCGCCACGATCGGGGCCGCGAAGGGCGGGAGAGTACGCGGCGCGGGGCGGGACTTGCAAGTGCAAGCGAGCCAAGCGCTGGAGGGGTTCGAGCGCTCACTTCCACAGCTTCTTCCACCACGCCGACGGCCGGTATGGCGTGAGCGATTCATCCGGCGCGAGCCAAGCGCTGCTCACGCCCATACGGCTGCGGATGTTCTCGACGGGCCAGCCCGTGAGCGCGGCCAGCGCGAACGCTTGCTGCTCGCGGCGCTGCGGCAGGCTCTGCTGGTACGTGTTGGCCGCCTCGCACTGCGCCGGACCGGTCCATTCCTGGCGCACGATCACACGGCTCTGGAAGTTGGCTCGGTCCGCGGTGACTTGCAACACCAGGTCCTCGGGGAACGAGGCGCGGTCGTAGCGGGCGTGCAGCCGGGTCACGAACACGGTCGGGTTGGGTTCGTCGAGCCACCACACGCCCAACTGCTTCTGCTGCTCGCGCGTGAGCGCCGGCGCGGGGCACGGATCGCACCAGGTCATGTCCCAGGCGTACTCGGTGTACACCACGCCCATGCCGTTCTTCGCCACGAGTTGGTCGAACGCCGCGCGCCAAACGCTGGCGAAGTCGGTCTTCACGAACGCGGGCACCTCGACCGACTCGGGGGCCTTGAGGCTGCGGTAATTCACCGGCTCGACGCGGCCCTGACGGGTGACGGCGTAGACGAACAGCTCTTGCGGGCCATTCGCGTTCGCCATGCCGAGCCGTACCGGCAGCATGAAGCGCGGCGATTCGTAAGCGATCTGCAGCGGACGTAGCTGCGCGAGCCCGAGCGCGGCACGCCGGCGCAGGTCCACCTTGGCGACGAAGAACTTCATGCCTTGCTTCAAGTAGCTCTGCACGACGCGGCTTGCCTGCTGCGGCACGCGGTAGCCGTGCTGGGTGAGCCAGCCGATCAGCGCGCCGCTGTCGTCGGCGGACAGGATCAGCACGTCGTACTCGTCCACCTCGTAGCGGGCCTCGATGCGGACGGACTTGCGCGCCGCGAACCTGTCGTCCGCCCTTCCGGCCGCCATCGGCGCCGACAACGACAGCATGTTCAACCGCGTCCCCTCCTGGGCCACCGGACACGGATCCGGGTCGAAGTACTCCACCAGCCGCGGCGCCGAGTAGGCGTCAAGGCTTGCGACCAGCGACGAATCGGCGACGTGGATCTGCCCGCGCTTCAACACCACCGGCACCGGCACCACGAGCGCGAACTGTTTCGGGTCGCCTTGGTAGTCGCTGGCCATGGTGAGCACGGTGCGATCGCCGTCGCGCACCAGCGCCACCTGCGAGCGGTGATTGAACAGCTTCGCGTCGCCGCTCGCGACGTAAAGACCGCAAAATGCGTGCGCCGCATCAGGCGGTGCGCACACCGCCAGCAGCGCCAGCAGGCAACAGAGCACCCGACTGCGCATGACGAACCTCCATGGAACTTGCGCCCGTCCCTGGCGCGGACCACTCGAACCCGCGGCCCGGGAGCCAGCGATCGAGCAAGGGAACGACGAACGAACAGGCGGCGAGGGACCACAGCAACCCGTTGGTGCGAAACAGCACGAACTGCACGACCCCAGCGCCTCCCGCAACGAGACACGCGAACACGATGCGGCCGGCGCGCGAGTCGGGCGTGGTCTTCGGATCGCTGATCATGTGGAACGCGTAGAGCGCGAGCGATCCATTCTCGAGCTGGTGCAACGGCGCCACCCACGCCTGGCCCACGAGCCACGCGCGCCCGAACAGCACTGCCATCCAAGAAGCAATAAATGCCAGCGTGATATCACTGCGCGACGAGCGATGGACGACCAGGCTGCCGAAGCCAGCGACGCCGAGTGCGAGCGGCAGGTGGTGGCCCCATTGGGCGGGCGACACCCACACCGGCGCGCCGCAGACGAGCAGCAACATGATGGCGCCGTTGGTGGGGTTCAGGACATGCTTCGTGCCCGCGCGAGCCGCGCACGGCACGCGCAGCACGAACTTGCTGCCCACGGCGATCAGCGCGGCGAGCGCCATCCACAGAGCATTGGAAGTGCGCAGCAACAGGCAGATCGACAGCCCGCTGATGAGCGCGCTCTTGTATTGAAAAGCGCTGGCTTGAAAAGCGCTCGTCTGCGCTCGCGCTGCGAATGCGACGCCGTCAACCGCCGAGACGCGCGCCGCCGGTGTCGCGGGCCAGCCCATGCGTTGGGCCCACCACTGGCCGGCGAGCGCACTGGCCAGCGTGATCGCGACGTGCGCGGGCGGAACATCGAACCCGAACCGGGCGATCCCGAGCGCCAGCAGCGTGGACAACGCCACGACCTGGTAGTCGCGCGGATCACGCGCGCGGGACAGGGCCGGCGCGCGTTCGATTGCGGAAACCACGGGCGCGGCGCTGTCACCGGGTGACAGGTCGCGTCTTGGCGGGGTGACGTTGCGGTGGCGCATGCCACGGGGTACGCCGCGCGCGCCGGGCTATTCCCCGGCCATCAGAAAAAAGGGCGGCGCGGCCGCACTGCGGGAGCCGCGCCGCCCTCAGACGTCAGTGGTCAGATCACGCTGCAGCAGTGCTTGCACTTGCGGGCGTCGCCGAGCACCTTTTCCTTGCACTCGGGGCAGGTCTTCATGATGGGGCCGGCGGCGGCGGGTTTCACCAGCATCATGGTGAGCCACATCACCACGAACGCGATGATCAGGAAATCCACGAGCGTGCCCACGAATGTGCCCAGCTTGATCGCGTTGACCACGGCTCCGGCGGCATCGCGCTTCAAGACGATCTGGGCATCGCGCCACGAGCCGCCGGGGATGACCAACGAAACCACGGGCATGATCACATCGCCGGTGAGCGACGCCACCACCTTGCCGATCGCGCCGCCGATGATGACGCCGATGGCGAGCGACATGGCGTTGAGCCCTTCGAGCATGGAGACGAAGCGCTTGAACATGGTGCTCCTCCTCTGGGGAACGCCTCAACGGTCTGGCGGATCCTCGTTCAGAACGTGGTCTGGATGTGGATGAATCCCTTGTCGTGATGAAACGCGACCTGGTAGTACTCGTGATCCAGTTCGATGCCCTCCGTGCCCTGGATCCGGACGCGTCCGAACTGCTTCTGCAGGCAGAAGAACGCCCGTGTCTCGACGCGAGTGCCCCACGTGAACACCGGTACGCCACCATTGTCCACCACCGTGATGCGATTGCGCATGAAGCCGACTCTCATGCCCAGGTTCCACTTGGCACGGAACGAGCCCTCGATCATGGGCATGCGGTCGATGACGCCCAGCGCGGTGTTGAGGTACGGCGGTCGCCACACCTGCGTGCGCTCCTGGTAGAAGTAGCGCAGCGACAGGCTGCCGTGTTCGCCCACCGGGCGCGTGAGTTGAGCCTCTCCCCGCCAACGCCTGCGGTACAGGTGATGGTCGCCGGACTGTTGTTCCCAATAAGCGAAGCTCGAGGCCTGCACCTGCTCGAAGCGCACGGCGCCCACGTAGTCACCCACGTGCTGCGACAGGGTCGCGTCGTGTTTCAGGCCCCACAGGTTCTCGACGCGCCGCTGCGTCGGGTCGTGCGTCAGGAAGTGCTTGCGCGACGGCGTGAGCCATTTGACGCTGGTCTCGAACTGCGGGCCCGCGCCGCGCCACGCCACGCGCAGCGCGGGTTCGTAAGGGTGGCGCAAGTAGGGCTCGGATTCGTCGCCGACGCGCACCTGGCGGAGCGCCCAGAACTTGTTGAAAATGTCCTCCATCCCCATCACGGCCTGGATCTGCAGCGGCGTCGAGCCGGTGCCGTGGTCCCACATGAACCCGAGATCCTGGCGGCTCTTGTCGAACGTGGGCCGGAATCGCAGGCCCCAGAGCCCGGTGTGATGAATGGGGAATCGCAGGTCGAACTGCGTCCAGCCATACGTGGACTCGTCGTCCGAGACCTCGTGGATGCCGAGGTCCATGTACGTCGTGTCTCCCATCGGAATTTTAACCTTCAACTCGTGATCCAGGTACCACTGGCCCGAGGTGAAGCAGCCCTCCGAGGTTCTGAACGCGCCCTTCGCGTCGCGCCACTCGGCGCGCCAGTCCGCGGGGGGTTGGACCAGCACGTGGTCGAGCAGGTTCTCGTCGTCCTCCTCCTCGCGCGCCACGTCGAGCGTGGAGAACTCCTCGTAGCTCGCGCGCGCGCGCGTGGCCACCAGCGAACTGAACACGCACGCGAACAGCAGCCACGACAGGCGTGCCACGGGCCGCAGCATCAGGCGCGGGCCGGGCTGGCTGGCGCGAACGACGCGGCGCGCGCCACGAACGCGCGGGCGCGCGCCTCAATCTCGGTGAATCTTCCGGCCGCCGCCAGCGCCGGGTCGGCCAGCGCGCCGCCGATGCCGCACGCGACGCAACCCGCGGCATAGAACGGCACGATGTTGTCCAAGTGCGTGCCGCCTGCGGCCAGCATGGGCACTCGCGGCAAGGGGTCGCGGATCACCCGGATGTAGTCGGGACCGCCCGCCACGCCGACCGGGTACACTTTCACCAGGTGCGCACCCATATCCACGGCGTGCAGGATCTCGTTGGTCGTGTAGGCCCCCGGGCAGTAGAACGTTCCCGTCTCGCGTGCGACGCCCGCCACGGCGGCCGAGACATTGGGCGCGATGAGGAATCGTGCGCCCGCGCGCAGCGCCGCGTGCGCCTCCGCCGCGGTGAGCACCGTGCCGGCACCCACGATGACGCCCGGGTGAGCTTCGGCCACCAGTTGCTGCATGACCACCGGCGCGTCGGGCACCGAGTAGGTGACCTCGACCAACGCGATGCCACCGCGGATCACCGCGCGTGCGGCCTCGAGCGCGGCCGCCGGCTGGCCGGCGCGGATCACCGCCACCAGCCGGTGCTGCAGGATCGCGTCGAACACGAGTGCGGCAGGGGTCGCGGGGTTCGCCATGGCGGGCGACTCTACGCGCCGCCACCGCGGGCCGTCCACCGTTGCCGAACACTGTGGCATCATGCGCTGCGACACTGTTCTCGAAATCTCGTGTGGCTCGTGCCGTGCAACAGGTCGTTCCCAGCCGAAGGCTCACTTCGAGCCCGAGGCCCATCCCGCGCCGCGCGCCGTTCCCAAGCCGGAGGCCAGTCCCATGTCCGCGTCGCGCCGCCCGCCCCGGTGGGTGTGGTTCGTCGTCGCACCGCTCGTGTTATTGGCCCTGGCGTGGGGCGCGCTCCTCGTGCTGCTGCCGCCCGCGCGCGCCACGCAGCTCGTGCGCGCACAACTGGCCCGTAGCCTCACGCGCGACGTGCGCTTCGAGCAGGTGTCGCTGTCGCTGTGGCCCCCGGTGCGGCTGTCGGTCCAGCGCTTCGAGCTGGCGGAGCCGGGTGGGTTCGAACATGGGGCTGCGTTCTCGGCCGCAGCGCTCGACCTGGATTTGGACGTGCTCGCGCTGCTCGCACATCGCGTACGCGTACGCCGACTAGCGTTCGACGGGCCCGCACTCCACTTGTTGCTGCGACCCGACGGCAGCACGAACCTCGATAGCATCGCCACCACGCCCGCGAGCAACGCGCAGGCTTCGCCACCGCTCGACTTCGAATTGCGCGAGTTCAGCGTGCGGGGTGGTCACGTGCTGGTGGACGACATGGGCCGCTCGCGTCGCATCACGTTCGCGCTCGGCACGCGCATGAGCCTGGCCACCGAGCAGGCCGGCACGCGCATCGCGACCGGGGGCGAGACCGTGCTGTCGGACCTCGCGTTCGGGCCGCTGTCGGCGGCACGTGTGAGCGACCTGGATCAGGCGCTGGCCAAGCTCGAATGGCGCGTGCAGCACCAGGGCAAGTACGACACCCGTTCGAACCGCCTGGCGCTCGAGACGCTGGCGCTCGACTTCGGCCGCACGCAACTCGCGCTGTCGGGAGTGGTCGACAGCGTGGGCCCGCGCGCGCGCGTCGACCTGAAAGCGCACGGCGCCAACCTTGACCTGGAGCAACTGGTGTCGTGGGCGTCGGTGGCCGACGCCAAGGTGGTGAAGGGCCTCACGGGCCACGGCCAAGCAGCGTTCGATCTGGCGCTGCGCGGCAGCGTCGCGCCGGGTGCGAGGCCGCTGGTGACCGGCGTGCTCACGGTGAAGAACGCCGCGTTTCGCTATGCAGGCGCGCCTGCCGGCGTTGACGCGGTCTCATTCACCGCGAACTTCAGGCCCGACACGCTGTTCGTGCCCGACATGCAGGCCAGCGTCGCGGGCCAGCCGCTGACCGCGCGCGTGCTGCTGTGGAACCTGGCCGACCCGATGCTCGAATTCGCGTTGCGCGGAAATCTTGACCTGGCCGCGGTGGCGCCCATGGTGGCGCCCGCCGGCACGCAACTCGGTGGGCGCGCGGTGGTGGACGTGAGCGGCAGTGGTCGCGCGCTGGATCCCGGCTTGCTGGTGCTGGGCGGGCACGCGCAGTTGCAGAACGTGAGCGTCGAGGGCGCTGGACTGCCCCAGAAGGTCGAGAACGTGAATGGCCGGATCGACTTCCTGCCCGAGAGCGCGGCCATCCAACGGCTCACCGCGCGCGCGGGCCGGTCCTCGTACTCGATCGACGCCACGGTGCAGCGCCCGTTGGCCCTCATGGCAGCGCCGGGCAAGGTGGCTCCTGCCGAAGTCGAGTTCTCGTTCCGTTCGACCTACCTGGACCTGGCCGAGATCCTGCCCACGACGCCCGGTGCCCCGTTCCTGCCCAATGCCACGGGCGGTGGCCGCGTGACCATCGACCGTTTGAAGCAGGGTAAGCTCGACGTGAGCGGCGTGCAGGCCGAGGTGACGCTCTCGCCGGGCGCGCTCGAGTCGCCGCATTTCTCGCTGCAGGGCTACGGCGGCACCGTGAGCGGGGACGCACGCTTCGACCTGCGCGATACGCGTAAGCCCGTCTACGCGATCCACGCCGCAGTCGAACAGGTGAGAGCCGACGCCATCCTCGGCGTCTGGACGCCGGTGAAGGACCTGCTCGTGGGCACGCTCACCAGCAAGATCGCCTTCTCGGGCGCGGGCCAGACGGCGGACGACATCAAGCGCACGCTCACCCTGGTGGGACTCACCGCGCTCACCGACGGCCACTTCGGCCCCGGCCCAGCGCTGGATGCCGTGGCGCAGTTCGTGAAGGTCCCCAAGCTCAAGCAGGTCGACTTCTCGCGCCTCGAACTGCCGATGCGCATCGAACAGGGCCGCGTCGTGACCGACCCGGTGGTCATGAATGGCGCGAGCGGGGAATGGCATCTGGCGGGTGCGATCGGCTTCGACGGCTCACTCGACTATGCCGTGAGCGTGACGCTGCCAGCGAGCGTTGCGGACGCGATCGGCGCCCGCTCGGCGCTCGCGGCCGGCGCGCTGTCCGATGCACAGGGTCGCGTGCTTCTGGACCTGCACGTCACGGGCTCGGCCAGGTCGCCGCGCGTGAGCTGGGACACGAATGCGATGCGCGCGCGCCTCACGGGGCGTGCGTCCGACGCGCTCGCCGAGCAGCGCGCGAAGCTCGAGGCGGACGCTCGCGAAGCGGCACGACAGGCAGTGCTCAAGCGCTTCGGCGTCCCGGGCGACACGACGGTGCCGAGCGCGCCAATGACGGGTTCGGCGGCGCGTGACTCGATCCGCGCGGCGGGGCGGGCGTTGCTGAAGGACTTCTTCGGGCGGCACAGATCTGCGCCTGCTCCGGCTCCTGCTCCTGCTCCCGTTCCGGCTCCTACAGTGACGGACACCACGAAGCACTGAACTTCAAATTCGTGCGGGCGCGGGGTGGCCCGACGGGCTCTGGATCAGGCGAACGTTCGTCGCTGACATCCCTGTCAGCTCCTCACTCGGCTGAAGGCACGCTCCGCCTCCTGGCTCCCGCGTGCCTTCAGA
>JAYVCN010000061.1:0-2915 GCA_043749875.1 Candidatus Eiseniibacteriota bacterium
GTGCTCGCAAGCGCGCCCCGCTGGCGCACCGCGACGCTCGCGCTTGCAGCGTACGTTGCCATGCAGGCGTGGTTCTTCACGCGCATTGGCTTCCCGGCCGACGTTCCTTCGCTGCGTGGGGTGGTGGAGCGCTTTTACATCCTGCCGCTGCTGGTGCTGGCATTCGTCGCCGGAGCTGGCGCGACACGGTTGGTGTCGCGGCTCGAGCGTGTGCGCGTCGCGAACGCGGTGGGCTGGACGGTGCTGCTGGCGCTCGCGCTGCTACCGCTGGCCACCGGCCGGTTGGCGCGCGTGAACCAGCGGGCGAATCACTTCAGCGATGCGCTCGGCCGCGGGCTGCTCGCGAGCCTGCCGCGCGACGCGGTGCTGTTCGTGCGTGGCGACATGCTGCACAACTCGCTCGCCTACCTGACCCAGGCCGAGCACCACCGCCCGGACGTGATCGTGCTCGACCAGGAGCTCATGAGCTATCCGTGGTACGTGCGTCAGGTGCGCGCGCGCTGGCCCGGCGTGCTGCCCGCCCTGGGTCGCGCGCAGCGCATCGCACTGACGGATGGCCGCACGCTCGCCGGGCTGGCGATCCCGCATGCGGACGGCGGCGTGGACGTGCTCACAGAATCCGGCCAGTGGACGCTGCCGGCCGCGAGCGTGCGTAGCGTCACCCCCGAGGCGCCGGAATCGCTCTACCTGGCGACGCGTGCGAGCTTCCGCCACGCGCCGTTTCTCGAACAGGGCGAGGACCGCTACTCGGGACTCCCGGGGACGCGCAGCCTGCTGTGGTTCGATCATCTGGCGGGCCGACGCCCGGTGGCCGTAGCGGGATTGAAGGACGACTCGTGGTCGCTTCGCTATTCGCTCGTCCCCATGGGCATGGCCGACAGGGTCTACCCGCGCGGCGAGGAACCGACCGCTGCACAACAGCTCGAGGCCGCGCTCGCGGTGGCCGACCAGGCTGACTTACAAGTGTACTTCGGCGACTACACGCCCGAGAGCCTCGAGCGCACGGAGCTGTGGCGCTTCTCGGGCCTGGTCGCACGCGCCGCGCTGCTGCTGTGCCTGCCCGACGCCGCTCCGGTGGTGGTCAGGCATGAGCTGGGCCACGCGCGCGTGCTCGCGTTCGCGCGCCGATTCGAGCTACTCACGCCGTCGCCCGACCCGGACTGCCTCGCCGCCATCGGCTACCTGCGCTGGGTCGATCCCGCGCTCCGCCAGCTGGACGCGGCCCGGCATGACCTCGAGCGGGCGCTGTCCGAACGCCCCGCGATTGCCGACAGCGCGCGCGCTCGGCGCGTCCTCGCCGCTCTGCGCGACAGCCTGCGCTGAGCCGAGCGGCAGCTCGGGCATCCAGCGCGTCCCCGCGACGCGTTCTGCAACGTGCCGGGTCGTGGCCGGGGGCGCTCCGGAGCGTGCGTCATCATCTAAAGGTTGACAGCGGGGCGGCCGAAACTTCAGACTATGTTGCAGCGTTTCCATCGCACGGTCGTCCGTGCGCGGACCTCGCGGGCTCGGGCAGCTCGAAGGTCTGGGGAGGTTGGGTCCTCCCGTAGATGGTTGCCCCGAAAAGGAGGTGATCCATTGACTAGTCGCTGTCTGGCTTCGGTGGAGGTGACGTCCTCGTAGGGGTGATTCGGACGCTGTGGCGCCTGATGTGGCCCCCAAGCGGGGAACCCAGCGTCACCCAGACCGAACGTTCTCGGGGCCCGGTCCGAAAGGATCGGGCCCTTGATTATTTTTGGTCCCTCCATGGCTCGCGGCGATGGCTCCGTGGGAGCCGACTCAGCTTGGGGCGGCCGTGGGACGGCGTGAACAAAATTCATTGAGATGTGCGAATTCGATTGACACCGAATCCGGATGGGAGCGCGCGCAACTCGCGGCTCGTTTCGGCACCGCACGTCAGCGCGCTCAGGCCGGGCGGCGTTGGCGTATCGCCGCTTTGTCGCGAAACCTTCTCGTCGAGGCTCTCGTTTCGCGCTCCACGCGCCTTCACCGAAGCGGCGAACACGCATGATATGACTTGATCTGCCCCCGCGATGCGTACCCACCATCGTGGAGACCCGACATGAAGAGCTACTCGCGTTCGCAACTCACCGACGGCGCCCTGATCGCCGCGCTCGACACCCGCCTCTCCCTGGATCTCGACAACGCCGCCGACCTGCCCGCAGACCTTGCCGAGATCGACGCTCGCAAGCTGTACGTGCCGGCGGCGTACGGCTCGATGTTCGACTTTTGCGTGCACGCGAAGCACATGTCCGAGGACGTGGCGCTCAAGCGCATCCGCGTCGCGCGTGTGGCGCGGGAGTTCCCGGCCATCTTCCCGATGCTGGCGGACGGTCGGCTGACCTTGACTGCCGTCCTGATGCTCGCAACGCACCTGAAGCCGCTCACGGCAGACGGGCTCCTCTCGGCGGCCGCGAACAAGACCAACGCGCAGATCGAGAAGCTTCTAGCCGAGCACTCACCGAAACCGGACCTTGCCACCAGCGTGTGGGAGCTCGCTCCAGCCGCTGAAGCGACCGCGGGGCCCGATGCGCCCACGTTTGAACATGCCGCACGGCCTGTTGTCCCATCGACTACGCCGAATGTGGCGGTGCAGATGGGGCCACTTTCAACACGCAGGAAGCCGTTTTCGCTCTCGGCAGGGAAGTACGGGGTGGAGTTCACGATGGACGAGGAGATGCACGCGGACCTGCTCGCTGTGCAGACGCTGCTGGGTCACGTGCTGCCGTCGGGAGACGTCGCGGAGGTCTTCCGGCGCTCGTTGCGCGAGCTGCGGAGGCAGCTCGAGAAGCGGAAGTTCGCGAAGTGCGACCGGCCGCGGCCGCAGACGGGCGCTGCGAAGGGCCGGCACGTCCCGGCGGCGGTCAAGCGCGCCGTGCGCGAGCGCGACGGTGACCAGTGCACGTTCGTGAGCGGCA
>JAYVCN010000062.1:0-9684 GCA_043749875.1 Candidatus Eiseniibacteriota bacterium
GCCACAGCTCACGGTGCACGAGCGCCAGGTCGTAGTGTGCCGCTGTGCGCAAGCGTGTCACGAACGCGCTCGTGAGCCGGGCCAGGTCCCACGCCTTGCGCGCCACTCCGCCCGGCGCGTAGAGGCGAGCGAACGCGCGCTCGTCGAAGAAGGACGCCGCATCCAGCTCGATGCCCAGGGCACGCAGCGGCTCGCGCCATTGGAATACGCGGTAGCGACCGGCCGCACCCGAATCGGGCTGGGGCGTGAACGCGATCACGCGCAGCGTCACCCCCGTGCGCCCTCGGCTACCGCCGCGTGCCCGGCGCGTACCAGCAGCGCGGTCCAGATGGACATCTGCGCCACCCCCACGATGCCCATGAAGTTGTCGCCGGTCAGGTTGGCGACGAGCAGTCCCAGCACCAGCGGGGCGTGGAAGCGGGCCATGTGGTGGGCGAGTGTGCCCGGCGGCGCCGTGCGACCCACCTCGCGGCCGAGCTGGAACAGCTTCACGATCACGATCGCCAGCAGCGCCAGTCCCACCACCCCCATGCTCACCAGGATCTCGAAGAAGTAATTCTCGACCGTGATCAGCACCACGCGGAGCTCATTGTAGCGGTGGCTCACGAAGCGGAATCCCAGGTAGCCCACACCCATCAACGGCTGGGCGAGGAACGCGCGCCAGGCAGCCTTCCAGCCGAACACGCGCTGGAAGAACGAGAAGGCCTCGTTTGAACCGCGCTCCACGACGACGCTGCGCATCATCCGAATCCAGAACCGCTGCGGCAGCAGCGGGAGCAGGGCGCCGATCGCGAGCGCCCCGGTCAGGAGCCGTGCGGGGCGCACCCAGCGCAGCGTGAACAGCGCGAAAGCGGCCCACGCGAGAATGCCCGAGCGCGACTGGGTGAGTCCCAGCAGCACCACCATCAGCGCGCCGAGCGCCAGGTTCTTCCAGTCGGGGCGCATGGCTTGGCGCACCAGCAGTACCACGCCCACGATGAGCGTGGCGGTGCCCGCCTCGTTGGGGCTGCTGAGTGGATCAGGATTATTGAGGAACAGCGTCATGCCGGCACGCTGCACGTGCCACGCCGTGACGCCGATCAGATTCACGACCGCCAGCCCAGCGCCTGCCACGAACAGTGCACTCCACGCATGTTCGACACGCGCATGAGTGCGCAGCCACCACGCACACAGGGGGTACAGCAACACTCCCTGCAGGGCACGTACGAGTACGAGGCCAGAGTCGAGCGCCGAGTTCACCCCCGCCACGGACGCGAGCCGCACCAGCGAGGCCGCGGCGAGCGCGTAGAACATGAGCACTGCGCGCGTGAAGCCGCGCTCGGCCGCGTGCAGGCTGTCGTGAGCGGGGCCCCGCTCAGCGCGCGCGTGGGCGACCGCATCCCGGCGCGCCGTGCCGAACGCGCTCGCCAGCAGTACCGGGGGCAACAGCAGGTCGAACGTGTTCACCGAGCGCAGCCCGACCGCCATGGCCACCACGAGCAGGATGCTCGAGGCGAGCATCACCAGCAGGCCCGCGAACGGCCAGCGCGCACCGGCAAAGAGCACGGCACCACCCCCCACCCCAGCCACCGCGCCCCCCCCCTGCGGCGCGGGGTCGCCCGCGGCGAGTCCCGCCAGCACCGCGAACGCGACGATCAACAGCGCGGGCACGATGCGCCAGCGCACAGCCGGCCCGCCCAGCACCGTGACCAGTCCGGCGCTCACGACTCGCGGGGAAGGGTGGCCGCGGTCCACGCGGCGCATCCGAGCAGCGCGACGAACAGGGAGGCCGCCACCATCAGCGTGCGCTTGGGGCGCGATTTCACTTGCGGGGTCGAGGCGGCATCCAGCACGGTCACGGTGGGGGTGTCGCGCGTCTCCTGCATGCGCGCGTCCTCGAATTGAGCCGTCATCAGCAGCAGCAACTTGCGCTGCACCTCGACCCCGAGCTCGAGGCGCGCACCTTCCTTCTTGATCTCGGGCAGCTTGCCGATCTGGCCATTGAGCGCGGTCAGCTGGCGCCGGATGTTCTCCAGCTCGGCGTTGCCGGGTGAGGTGAACGTGGACACGTAGTCGCGCTGGGTCTCGAGATTGAACTTCTGCGCCAGAATGTCCGAAGCCCCATGCACCGTCTCGTTCTCGCCGCTCGACACCACGCGATGTTCGCGTTCGTAATCCTGAAGCCGCTCTTCGGAGGCCGCGAGCTGACGCTGCACGTCGGCGACGCGGGCCTCGAGAAACTGCCGCAGCCGCTTGCCGCGCGTCTTGTAGGTCTCGACGTTGAAATGGTCGAGCTCGGCGACCAGGAAGTTGGTGACGTCGGCCGCCCGGCTCGCATCGTGGTCCTCGAACGACACGCTCAGCAACCCGGCGGCATTGACGCTCACCGTCAGGTGACGCCGAAACTCCTCGAGTGTGCGGTCCATGCCCTTGCGGTGGTAGACCCGCAGGAGTCCGAACCGGTTGACCGCGGCCTCGTTGAGCAGTCGGCTCTTGAGGATCTCACCGAACACGTCGGAGGGAGTCGACTTGGTTGCCATCCCCAGTGTGCTCAGCGCGCTCGACTGGATCATGCCCGTGAGCAGGCCGAAGCCGGATTCGCCGTTCTCGGGGGGGGGCAGCATGGTGCTTTCGGCGCGGTACCAGTTGGGCAGAAGCAGCGACACACCCGCCGCCAGAATGGCGGCCGCCCCGACGATGCTGGCGTACAGGCGCAGCCGGGAGCGGAACGCCGCGAGGAAGCGATCAGCCGACGTGGAGGAGGTGTGGTCCAATCGATGCCTCGAGGGGCGTTGCTGGCTTGTGACGTGGACCCGCTTGGTCAGGTCAGGCCGTGCCAGACGGGGTCGCGAACCGCGCGGATGGCATGTCGTTCGCGGGGCGAGACGGCCCCCGCGAGCGGACGACGGACCGTAGGAGGTCGCTGCGCTGCCGTCAAGATTCCGGCCGCGCCACGCAGCTTCAGGCGATCGATCGCGGAAGGTGTTCCGGCGTTTGACCCGGGACGGTCGCCTACCTAACCTGACCCGCCGTTTCAGGCTGTTCGCCACCGACCCGCTCCGACAGCGTCGCGGGCTGCCCGGACACGAAAGGATCCCCAGCTTGTTCACCCTGACAGTCGTGGGCACCGGCTATGTCGGCCTCGTCTCGGGCGCCTGCCTCGCCGACTTCGGCAATAGCGTCATCTGCGTTGACTCGGACGCCGCCAAGGTGGAGCGGTTGAACGCGCTCGAGTTGCCGTTCTTCGAGCCCGGCCTGCCCGAGATGGTGCAACGCAACGTCAATGAGGGCCGCCTGCACTTCAGCACTGACCTGCCGTCCGCGGTCAAGGCCTCCAAGGTCGTGTTCATCACCGTGGGCACGCCGCCGCGCGCCGATGGCAGCGCGGACACCAGTGCGATCTACGCCGTGGCCAAGACCGTGGCGCAGAACCTGGAGGGTTACACGCTGGTGGTGCAGAAGAGCACCGCCCCGGTGGGCACGGCGCGCGACCTGTACGGCTGGATGCAGCGATTCGCCAAGCGCGGCAAGGAGTTCGACGTCGCCTCGAACCCCGAGTTCCTGCGCGAGGGCTCGGCCATCGAGACGTTCATGCGGCCCGACCGAGTGGTGATCGGCGCCGAGACGAAGAAGTCGCAGGACCTGTTGAAGAAGCTGCACGACCCGCTGTTCCTGACCGAGACGCCCATGGTCATGACCACGCTCGAGACGGCGGAGCTCATCAAGTACGCCTCGAACTGCTTCCTGGCGACGAAGATCTCGTTCATCAACGAGATCTCGAACGTCTGCGAAGCGCTCGGCGCCGATGTGCAGGTCGTCTCCAAGGGCCTGGGTATGGACCGGCGCATCGGCTCCAAGTTCCTGCACGCGGGGCCCGGCTACGGCGGCAGCTGCTTCCCCAAGGACACGCACGCGCTGGCCAGCTTTGCACGCGCCGCGGGCGAGCGCGTCGGCATCGTCGAGGCGGCGATCGAGGCGAATGATCGTCAGATGGCGCGCATGGTGACGAAAGTCTGCGACGCGGTCGGCGCGCCGAGAGGAAAGAAAGTCGCGGTGCTCGGTCTGGCGTTCAAGCCCAACACGGACGACATGCGCGCCGCCCCGTCGCTCACCATCATCGCGGGGTTGAAAAAGCGCGGGCTCAAGGTGGTGGCGTTCGACCCGGTCGCCATGCCCAAGGCGGAAGCCATGCCCGAGTTAAAGGGGGTCGAGATGGCGGCCGACGCCTACGACGCAGCGCGCGGCGCGCACGCGCTGGTGATCATCACCGAGTGGAACGAGTTCCGCACGCTCGACCTGGCCAAGCTCAAGCGCGTGATGAAGCAGCCGTTGCTATGCGATCTGCGCAACATCTATACGCACGCCGAGGTCGAGGAGGCGGGCTGGACGCACGTCGGCGTGGGCAAGGGCCGCCCCGGCCAGGCGCGGAAGCCGGCTCGAGGGGGCGGGGTCAAGTCCAAGCCCACCCCGAACGGCAGCCTCGAGCGCGGTACAAAGCGCAGCACCAATCGCAAAGCCGCGCGCGCATGATCCACGGCGTGATCACCAAGGCGCTCAAGGTCATCCCGGATGAGCGTGGCTGGCTCATGGAGATGCTGCGCGACGACGATCCGTTCTTCCAGCGCTTTGGCCAGGTCTACCTGACGGTCGTCTACCCGGAGGTGGTCAAGGGCTGGCACTACCACAAGAAGCAGACCGATCACTTCGTGGTCGTGAAGGGCATGTCGAAGGTGGTGCTTTACGACTCACGCGACGACAGCCCCACCAAGGGCGAGGTCAACGAGTTCTTCCTTGGCGAGAAGAACCCCACGCTGCTGGTGATCCCGCCGTGGGTGCTGCACGGCATGAAGGGCATTGGCGTCGAGCCGGCGTACCTGGTGAATGTGCCCACCTATCACTACGACTATAAGGATCCGGACGAGCACCGCGTGCCGGCGCACGACCCGTCGATTCCGTACGACTGGAGCCGCAAGGATGGCTGAGCGGTCGGACCTGTCGCACGCGCGGGTGCTGGTGACCGGCGGCGCGGGCTTCATCGGGTCCACGTTCGTCCACCGGCTGCTGGCGCGCCACCCCGGCGCGCATGCGGTCGTGCTGGACGCGCTCACGTACGCCGGCCGCCGCGAGAACCTCGACGGTATTCCCGCCGCGAGGCTGACGTTCGTGCACGGCGACATCCGCGACGCCAAGGCGGTGGCGGCGGCCATGCAGGGCTGCTCGCACGTGCTCAACTTCGCCGCGGAATCGCATGTCGATCGCTCCATCGAGGCCCCGGGCGAGTTCATCCAGACCGACGTCTATGGCGTGTTCGTGCTGTGCGAGGAGGCGCGTCGCGTCGGTATCCAGCGCTTCATCCAAGTGAGCACGGACGAAGTGTACGGGGAGGTGCTTTCAGGGCATTCGACCGAGGACTGGCCCTTGAACCCGCGCTCGCCCTATGCCGCCAGCAAGGCCGGCGGCGACCGGCTCGCGTACGCCTACGCGTGCACGTATGGTCTGCCCGTGGTGGTGACGCGCTGCTCCAACAACTACGGCCCCCGCCAGTACCCGGAGAAACTCGTGCCGCTGTTCGTCACCAACGCGATCGATGACCAAGTGCTTCCCGTCTACGGCAACGGCCGGAACACCCGCGATTGGCTGCACGTGGACGACCACTGCGATGCGCTGCTCACACTGCTCGAGTTCCCAGGCATCGAGGGCGAGACGTTCAACATCGGCGCCCAGCACGAACTGGACGTGCTGACCATCACCGACACGCTGCTCGGCCTGCTGGGCAAGCCGAACACGCTGGTGTGCTTCGTGGAGGACCGCCCTGGCCACGACCGGCGCTACGCGGTCGACTCGAGCAAGCTCACGCGCGTCACCGGCTGGACGCCTGCGATCCCGTTCGAGCAGGGCATCCGCCAGACCGTGCAGTGGTTCCAGGCCAACCAGCCCTGGTGGCGCGCCATCAAGAGTGGCGAATTCCGCGTCTACTACGAGCGCATGTACGGCCAGCGCAAGCTGCTCGGCGGGGTGAAGGCATGAGGCGGTGCCGTGCTTGCGCCGCGCTGCTCGCACTGCTGCTTGTCGCGCCCGGGGTGCGCGCACAGGCCAGCCTGCTCGACGTGCTCGGCGCCACGGGTGCGGGTCGCAATGTCCCGGCCCCGTCGTCCGGTCCACTGCTGCCGGCGCCGATGAGCGGGCCGATCGATCCGGCCGAATACACCGTGGGTCCCGGTGACATGCTGCAAGTGAATCTCAGCGGCGGCGTCACACGATCGTGGGAGGTCATGGTTTCGCCCGAGGGCACGCTGTTTCTGCCGAGCGTCGGTTCCATCCCGGTGACGGGGCAGTCGCTGCTCGACACGCGTCGCGCCGTGCTGCAACGCATCTCGATCGAGTACCGCGGCGTCAATCTCGACCTGCGCCTGCTGCGTCCACGCACGCTGCTCGTCTACCTGGCAGGCGAGACGAGCAGGCCCGGCGCGTTCGAGGTCTCGGCTGCGAGCCGCGTCAGCGAGGTGCTCACCGAACCGCTCTTCGGCCCGAACGCGTCACGGCGCAACGTCGAGCTGCGCCGCCGCACGCCGCAGGGCGAGGTAAGCATCCGCGTCGACCTCACGCGGTTCAGGCTCACCGGGCACATCGCGCGCGACCCGCTGCTGCGTGAGGGCGATGTGCTGTTCCTGCCCATTGCCGGGGAGAAGACCGCGATCGATGGCGCGGTGGGACGCGCAGCGTCATACGAGCTGGCGCAGGGAGACAGCCTGAGCACGCTATTCGCGCTTGCGGGCGGTCCACTGGCCAACGCCGCGGACCAGGCGACCCTCGTGCAGTTCCGCGACGCCACACATACGGACTCGGTGGGTTTTCGGGTCAGCGACGTGGCGACGGGCCACTTCGACCTTGCGCTGCGCGGCGGCGACCGCGTGTTCGTCTACTACCGGCCGGGCTTCCACGATCTCGAGGGCGCCGGCATCCTCGGCGAGGTGGTCCGGCCCGGCACCTATCCGCTCAAGCCGGGCAGGACCAAGCTGAGCGACCTGGTGCGAGCCTCGGGCGGCTTCCTGCCCACGGCCGACCTGGCCGCGCTGCGCGTATTCCGCGCCAATCCGCCGGCGGTCGGTGCCGATCCGGAAGTCGTGCGGCTGTCGCTCTTGTCGCGCAAGGAGATGACCGCGTCCGAGTACGAGGTCCTGCGTGCCCGGTTGACCGCGCGGCGCGAGGACTACCGGATCGACTGGAATAGCTTGCAGCGGAATCCCGACCTCGATCTGATGCTGCGCACCGGCGACATCGTGCGCGTGGACAAGGCCGTGGCCTCGGTGCGTGTCGAGGGCGAGGTGCTGCGGCCGGGGCTGGTGCGCTTCGAGAAGGGTCGGAACGTGAACGAGTACGTGCGGTTGACCGGTGGTTTCTCGAACCGAGCCTCCCGCGGCCAGGTGCGCATCACTCGTGCCGTGACCGGGCAGACGATCCTGGCGCGCGACATTTCCACTCTCGAGCCCGGGGACCTGGTATGGGTGCCGGAGCGCGGAGAAACCGCGAACTGGCAGAACCTCCAATCGATCCTGCTGGTGTTGGCGCAGATCGCCACGGTCATCATAGCCGTGCGACGGTAGGCGCTGCGTGTTCGGACCGCGCATCAGGGCCATCGCAGCTCGCGGGCGCACATGACTGAAGCGATGAAACGACCCCTGCGCGTCGCGCACGTGGTCGGCACCGCCGGGGCGAGCGGGGTGGAGTCCTACCTGCTCGCATTGCTTCCGTCATTCGATCCAGCCCAGGTGCAACCCACACTGTTCCTGCCCCGTGAGGGAGTGCTGGCCGGGCGCATGCGCGCTCGTGGAGTGCCCGTGGAATACGGGGCGCCCACACGGAAGCTCGCATTCGGCGAGATTCCGGCGCTGGCTCGCCGCTGGCTGGGAGGGTTCGACCTCGTGCACGCTCACGGCCCACGCGCGACCTTCTGGGCCATGCGCGCCGCACGTCGTGCGCATATTTCCATCGTGATCGCCTCGGTGCACGAGTTGCGATGGCAGACGCTCGAGCCCGGCCTGAAGCGCGAGCTATGGATCAGGCTCGAGCGGCAGGCGCTGCGGGGTGCGAGCCGGCTCATCACGGTTTCGGACGCCACGCGAAGTGACCTGGTGGCGCGCTGGCCCGACCTGGCCGCGCGCACGTCCACCGTGTACGCCTCGGCGCCGCTCCTGCTCGAGGCCGACTCGCTGCCGCGCGCGCGCCCCGGCGTGGGTGGCGAGACGCTCCGGCTCGTCACCGTGGGCCGCTTCAACTGGCAGAAGGGCTACGATCTCCTGTTTCCTGCACTCGCCGATCTTTCCAAGCGCGGCGTGGCGTGGACCCTCGACGTGGTGGGCTCGGGCGAACTCGAAGCAGAACTGCGCGCGCAGGCGGCCAGCCTCGGGATCGCAGAGCGCGTGTGCTGGCTGGGCCGCGATGCCGAGTTGCGGGAGGTGCTGGCGCGAGCGCACGCGTTCGTGACCGCGACGCGCGCCGAGATGTTCGGCATCGCGGTCCTGGAAGCGATGGCGTTCGGGCTGCCGGTGCTGGCGCCCGCCGTGGGAAGTCTGCCCGAAGTCGTGGCGGACGGGGAGTGCGGCCAGCTCGTGCCGTTCGATCCCGAGTCCACGCTCCCCGCGCGGCTGGCCGACGTGCTCGCACGTTGGGCGGCCGATCCGGCCGAGCGCGTGCGCCTCGGCGCGGCCGGCGCCGCGAGGGCGCGTCGCGAGTTCTCGCCGGCCGCACTCGCGGCGGGCGTGACGGCTGTTTACCGCGACGCGATGGTCGCCGCGTCGGACGCGGGCGGAGGGCCACTGTCGTCGTAGCCGGAGGACGGCAGCTGCTGCGTGCGTGGCCGCTGCTCTTACCGCATCACCAGCAGGCGACGCGTGCCGGCGGGACCTCCATCCACGAGCAGGCGGCAGAAGTAGACGCCAGTCCGGACCGTGGCCCCCTGCTCATCGGTCAGATTCCAGACGACCGTGTGCGCGCCGGCGGACAGGGCACCCGGATCGAGCCTGCGTACCAGTCGACCCCCGATGTCGTGGATGGTGAGGACGACGCGTCCCTCCCTCGCCATCTGGACGGGGAGTGAGATCGGGCCCGGGGCGGGTATCGGACAGGGCAGCCCGAGCAAGGGGTGGCTCCCGCCGTTGGTTTGAACGGCTGCAACGCCCGCGACCGCGGCTGCGGAGCGCTCGACCCGCCCGTCGCGATATACCGTGAATTTCATGTTGCCCCCGTCGCCAGCGGTGAACGGACCCAGGAGCGCATTCACGAGCGAGTCGACGACCACGCGGCTCCCGGCCGGGCTGGGATAATCGACCTCGAGCGCGTAGCGCGCGGCACTGGCCACGCCGAACTGGACCGTGTACTCGTTCTGCCCCAGGTATCCCGATCCGCCGTCAACGACCCGAGTCTGGATCCTGCCCGGGGGGCCCCCGAGTTCCCGTAGCCTGACCGTGGCCCCATGCGCCGTCTCGTGGCCCTCGGCGTCCAGCACGCGCACGCGCAAGTGCGAGCCGAAGAAGTGGGGCAACGCATCGAGATGGTTGACGAGCAGCTCCTTGCCCGTCGGGCCCATGACCACGTCCAGGTCTCCATCGCCGTCGAAGTCGGCCCACTGGGAAAGCTCCTGCCCGCTGCTGACCAACTCGAAGTCCGGGTCACGCACGAACATGCCATCGCCCTGGTTCAGCATCA
>JAYVCN010000063.1:0-12757 GCA_043749875.1 Candidatus Eiseniibacteriota bacterium
CATCGATCTGGCCGGCGGACAGTTGCCGCCGCCCGGGCAGTTCACGCCCACGAACATCGGCGTGACCACGACGGCCTATGGCCTGTCCACCGCCTACGCGATGGGCCATCGCACGCGGCTCGCGCTCGGGATCGAGCACGAGAACAATCGCATCGAGGCCACGAACGACCTGCCGCGTTCAGCCTCCGAGACGTCCGAGACGCGGCCCTATTGGATCGGGCACGCGGCCCTCATCGGCGCCTTCGGCCACACGTTCGAATACGGCGTGGACGGCATCGGCCGGGTCTCGAACTCCGAGCAGGACTGGCGGTTCACCACGTCCGCGGGTGTCGGCGCGATCCCGCTCTCCGGCCGCGGCCACCTGCTCACGCGCGAGGACAAGTCGAGCGAGCTGCACGCGCGGGCTCGCTGGTCACCGGGGCGGGCCACGTTCGCGGGCTCGCTCACCACGGCGGCAAATCGCATCACCATCGATGCGCCCGACCTGAACGACGCGAGCTCACTCAACCACTTCATCAATCAGGCGTTCAGTCGCCCGGGCGCTGACACGCTGGCGTTTCCGGACAGCGTCGTGCACGGCCAGTCGCGCCGGTGGGTCCTGGGCTGGGGCGGGGGCGCGAGCTATCGCTTCGGGCGGTCCACGCTCGGGGCCGAGATGAACTGGCAGCGCGACGCGGGCTCCACCCTCGTGCTCGACTCCGGCCCGCGCCGGATCGCATGGGATGTGCGCGCCGGACTCGAGCACCCGCTCGGGACCCTGATGAAGGCCCGCATCGGCTACGTCTACCACTGGGTGGATGAGGACGACTACACCGCGGGCAACGAGTTCAAGGGCAACGCAGTCTCGCTCGGCTTCGGCTATGCCCCCGCGGCCTCCTCGTGGTCGATCGAATCCGGCTACCTGATCGAGCTGCGCAACACGGACTTTCCTGACCCGGCCGACTTGCACCAGAGCCGCCAGAATCTGGCGATCCAGGTGCATTGGGCATTCTAGCCACGGGAGCTTTGAGGGGGGACCGCGTTCGTCCGATTGGGGTTGACCCCGGCACGCGGTTCTCCGATATTCACTGCGACGGGCGTATCGCACCCCGGGTCGTTACCCGGCCACAGGGTGCTTTTCCGCGTAGTTGCGCGTGCGTTGCCCTCGAGCCTGCCTGCAACTCCCCGGCTCTCTGTGCCATCCCACTCCCATCAAGACTCGCTCCGCGTTGGTGTCCGGATCCGGAACTCTTGTCTCGGGAATGAGTTGGGTTCGGGAATAGCGTTGACACCAGCGCCCGATATTGGCACGTTGTCACGGATATTGCGGACCATTCAGCACCGACCCTGCTTCGCCTGAACCGCAGCTCCGACCGGTGGCTTCCTCGGGAGGGCTCCCGCCCATGTTCGCTTCCAACAGACGCTTCCTGGTGACGCTTGTCGCCGTGCTTTCGCTGCTGGCGATCGCCGCGCCGGCGTTCCCCCAGACCCGGCCCGCCGCGCCTGCTCCGGCGGCGTCGGTGACGACCGGGCGGATCACGGGCCGTGCGCTCGAGAAGGGCAGGGATCCGGTCTCGCTCGCGAACGTCATCGTGCTCGGCACCAAGCAGGGCACCATGACCGACGAGACCGGCACGTTCCTCATCTCGGGCGTCCCCGTCGGCACGTACCAGGTCAAGCTGCAGGCCCTTGGCTACGACCCGATCATCCAGACCGTGCAGGTGAACGCCGGCCAGACCGCGGTCGTCAACTTCAGCGTGGGTGTGGCCAAGGAAGTCCTGACCACCGAGACCATCGAGGTCCGCGCCGAGAAGCGCATCGACACGAAGTCCTCCAGCACGCACCAATCGATCTCCGCCGAGAAGCTGAAGGAGATCCCGGTCGACAACCTGTCCCAGGCCATCGCCACCAAGGCCGGTATCGTGGCGCAGGGCGGCGAGCTGCACTTCCGCGGCGGCCGCGCCGGCGAGGTCAAGTTCCAGTTCGATGGCGTGGAAGCCACCGACCCCGCGTTCGGCGGCAGCGCGAACATCGCCAACCTGGCCGTGGCCGGAACCGACGTGCTCTCGGGCGGCTTCGACGCCGAGTATGGCAACGCATTGTCCGGTGTCGTGAGCGTGTCCACCAAGGAGGGCAGCGACCGACTCGGCGGCGAGGTGCGCTGGGACACGGATCGCTACGGCGACCCGACCAAGACGTTCGACAACTACGACCGGTTCACGTTCGGCTTCGGCGGCCCGACGCCGGTGAAGAACCTGACCTACTTCGCGACCTACGAAGGCTCGTTCTCGAACACCTACTTGAAGTCGGGCATGAGCCTGCCGCACCGCACGCTGCTCGACTTCATCCAGCTTGGCAACCGGCAGAGCAATCAGATCAACACCAACTTCAAGCTCGCCTACCGGCTGAACCCGCGCAACAAACTGACGTTCGAGACCATCAACAACCGCACCATCCAGACCCCCTACATCCACGAGTGGAGCCGGCAGGGCTTCGTGGCCGTGACCTACGACACCACGCGCTCCGTCGCGGACGGTTCGATCACGCTCAATCCGCGCTACGGCACCTGGGCGCAGACCGCGGTCGATTCCACCTACCAGGCCGTGAACCTCGCCGACCACGTGCCGACATTCGACGACCGCTTCCAGCAGTTCACCACCGTGTGGACGAACCAGCTCTCGGACAAGAGCGTGTGGACCACGCGCCTGGCCTCGCTCGACTTCAACACCAAGAACACCGTCGGTGGCAAGGACCCGTGGGAGTACTCGATCCAGAATCCGTTCTACTGGAGCGGCAACATCGGGGTCGGGACCGAGAACAATCCCTACTTCGCCACCCACGGCGACGTGCCCGTGTACCTCAAGCGCCAGACCCGGGTGTACACGCTCAAGACCGACTACTCCACGCGCAAATGGAAGCAGCACACGTGGAAGACCGGCATCGAGGCCAAGTACAATCGCACTCAGAACCTGTCGCTGCAGTCGCCGAACACGGAGAGCAACGGCCTGCCGGGTGGCACGCGCTCGGACTTCGTGAACTTCAATCCCGAGGGTGCGGCCTTCGTGCAGGACCGCTGGGAGTTCGAAGGTCTGGTGCTGAATGCCGGGCTGCGCTTCGACTTCTTCTCGCCCGGGTCGCAGATCGCCGCCGTGGATATCAAGAGCGGCAAGCGCTACAAGCAGCAGTTCAGTCCGCGGCTGGGCATCGCCTATCCCGTGTCCGACCGCGACGTGCTGAGCTTCCACTACGGCTGGACCTACCAGACCCCGCAGCGATCGTTCATCTTCGAGAACCGCGGCATCAGTTCCACCGTCGGCGTGAAGGGCAACCCGGACCTGGAGCCGGAGACGAACATCGCCTACCAGGCCGGCGTGCAGCACCTGTTCACCAAGGACATCTCCGGCCAGTTCTCAGTGTTCTTCAAGGACATCTACGGCCTCATCACCGTGCGCCAGGAGCGCGACGAGAACGGCAACCTGGTGAACGTGTACTTCAATGGCGACTACGCGTCCGCGCGCGGCTTCGAGGCCAGCTTCATCAAGAGCTTCAGCCACAAGTTCTCGACCGACTTCAACTACACCTACTCCATCGCCAGCGGCGTCGCGTCGGACCCGAACACGGCGCTGCAATTCTTCAACGGCGGCAAGCTCTACCTGCCGATCAGCGAGCAGCCGCTCAACTGGGACCAGCGCCACACGCTCAGTATCGCCAGCACGATTCGCGATCCCGGCAAGTGGGGGCTGCGCATGCTGTGGTCGTACGGCTCCGGCTTCCCGTTCACGCCCGCGTTCCGTAACGACCGCCGCCCCGATCCGGCGCTGACGAACTCGCGCCGCCTGCCATCGCAGGCGCGGCTCACGGTCGATGGCGACAAGTTCTACAAGGTCTGGGGCCAGAACGTGACGCTGTTCGTGGATGCCCGCAATCTGCTCGATGCGACGAACATCCAGTCGCTGGGGCAGCCGGGATTCAGCCCGTTCGTGAACACGGCGGGCCCGAGCGATTACACGATCTACTACACCGAGACCGGGCGCGCCGGCGGCGCCTACTTACAAGATACCAACGGCGACAATGTGCTCGATTGGGTACCCCTGCACGATCCGCGCGTCTTCGAGGAAGGCCGCAATGTGCGCATGGGTGTGAGCGTGACCTTCTGATGGCCCGCACCGGGGAGATCAAGGAGCGTGACGGCATGTGTCACCAGCTGAAGTGGGGGATGACGGGCCTGTTGCTGGTCGCGCTGGTCGGCGTGTTCGCCGGCCCAGCCCGGGCCAGGCTTCGGCCGGACGATCCCGACCAGCAGAGCCTGGACGCGTACGAGCAGGAAGTGACTGCCCGCTGGCAAGCGCATCAGGCGGCGGGGCGGCACGCCCGGCCGATGGCCATCCCGGACATCTTCGGGCAGGGCTCGGTCTTGAACGTCGGCAACTTCGTCATGAAGGTGACGAACTACGGACTGGTGGGCAACCCATTCACGAACGTCTCCAGTGATCCCTCGGGTCAGTGGCCGGGCGCCTCGGCGATCGAATACCTGAACTTCGCCGGTATCGCGCTGGGCGCGGTGAACCCGTTCGCCACCGACCCGAACGCGCTGCGCCGCGTGAGCTACATCACCGAATGGCGTCCGGCGACACTCGATCCGGAAGATCGCATCTACCGAGCTTACGACGGCATCGTGAACGGGATCCGGTTCACCAACGATGACTCGGACAACGACCCGCTCACCGGCGACCCGCTCATCGATGAGGACTTCCTCGACGGCCGCGACAATGACGGGGACGGCAGGATCGACGAGGATTTCGCGGCCATCGGCCAGCAGATGTACTCGTGCGTCATCCGCGACGATACGCCGCAGGCCGTCGCCGCCGCGGCCGCGGAACGCCATGTGCCACTCGGCGTCGAGTGCCGGCAGACCGCGTGGGCCTACTCGATCCCCGGCTTCACCGATTTCAACGTCGTGAACTGGAAGTTCATCAATCGTTCGGGTCACGAACTGGACTCCGTCGCGATCGGCTTCCGCGTCGACATGGACTGCGGACCCGTCGACAAGTCGAACTACTTCAGCGACGACTTCGACGCGCCGCAGTACCCCTATGGCCACTTCGTCGTCGAGACCGTGGAGACCGACAAGCGCAAACAGCCGAAGCCGCACGACGACGTGCCAGGCGTGCTCGCCGACTCGGCGCTGTGCCCGCGCATGCTGATCACCGTGCAGGGCTTCTCGGTGGCGGACGATGACGGCGACGACGGTAAGACGACGGGCATGCCGCACTTCCTGCTCATCGACCACACCATCGATCCGCTGGGCGAGAACGGTCCACGCAAGGTGGGATTCCGGGCGTTTCGGTCGTTCCCCCAGAATACCCCCTACGTGCAGGGCGGCAACCCGACCATCGACCAGCAGCGCTTCGAGTTCATGACCAGCACGGACAACATTGCCAATGATCCGAACACGCCGGCCCTCAATGGCTTTATCAATCAGGCGCCGGGTGACCAGAAGAGCGATTACTCGGAGTGGGCTTCAATCGGTCCGTGGCTGCATTGGGCACCCAATGCCGAACTCGAGGCCACGGTGGCGATCGGCGTGCGCACCGGCGACCTCAAGACGGCGCTGGCGTACTCGACCGAGTACCAGTCGAAAGCCATCCTCTACAAGACCGACCCCGTCACCAATGAGGACATCTGGGCGGTGACGAGTGGGACCAACCTGATCGCCAAGTACCCGGCGCTCGACAACGCGCTCGCCGCGCAGCTCGCGTTCGAGGGCACCTACGAGACGCGCGCGGGGCAGCTGGTCACCGACTTCCCTGGCCGCGAGACGCCCGTGAAGGCGGCCCCGGGACAGTCCCTGCAGCTTCAGGGCTGCGAGGCCCACGACCCGGCGCCGCGGTTCGTGGACGACAAGAAATTCCAGTGGTTCGACTTCGACTGTGATTACTGCACGGGCGCGTTCGCCTCGCGGGATGGGGGGGGGTTCTTCCACCACACCTGGCTGGCCGAATCACCGCCGCCGAGCCCGAACACCAACCTCGGCGTGACGTACAACTACACCGACAACCCCAACCGGCGCTTCGCCGCGGGCGGCGATGGCCTGGTGACCGTCGCCTGGGACAACCTGTCCGAGACCTCGCCGGATCCCAAGACCGGCGCGTTCGACTTCCGGGGCTACAAGATCTGGAAGGTCTCGAACTGGACGCGCCCCGTGGGCTCGGGCGGGCCGGCCGAGGACGACTGGACCCTGCTTGCGGAGTATCGCCTGTTCGATCATGCGCCCAACAACAAGTACGCGAGGCTCGTGGCTGGCGTCGTGGATACGGTGTGTCCGCGCGTCTACGTACCGCAGCGCGCGGATTCCGCCGACTTGTGCCTCGTGCGGGGTGACCTGTGGGACCGCCAGAGCGGCGACGTGATCCATCCCGATGCGAGCGTGTTGTGCACGGGCTACCCGAACTGTGTCACGGACTCGGCGTTCGCATTGGGGTCGAGCCGCAAAGTCGGCCGTGCGCACTACCCGGTGGGGCGGTACACCTACGCGGATCACCAGGTGAAGAATGGCTTCCTCTACTTCTACTCGGTCACCGCGTTCGATTCGACCGGCTTCAACCAGAGCAAGGTCGAGCTGAACGGCCGGCGCTCCGCCGTCGAAGCGGAGGGCGTCGTCCCGCAGTTGAGCGCGAACGTCGAGCGCGGCGTGTGGGTGGTGCCGAACCCGTACCGCGGCCTGAAGGCCATCCAGGACCGGCCGTCGGCGTGGGACCTGACCCCGAACGCCTCGGACCCGACCGGTACGCACATCGACTTCCTCGGCCTGCCGAGCGGCAAGTGGACCATCAAGATCTTCACCCTGTCCGGGGACTGGGTCGTGGCCATCAACTCGGATGACCCGGTGAACGCGTCCACCCGCGGCGCGACCATCATCGACGGCCAGGGCCATGCCCACCCGAATGTGAATCGCCAGCAGGACACGCCCAATGACGGTCAGGCGCGCTGGAACCTGATCTCGCGCAACGGACAGGACATCGTGAGCGGTATTTACCTGTTCACCGTGGAATCCAGAAAAGGCACCCAGCGCGGCAAGTTCGTCGTCATCCGCTGACCGTATGGAGCAAGGAGGATCAACCGTGAAGAGACTGATCGCGCTGGCGGGGCTCGCGGCGCTGCTGTTGCCTGGATTTGCGCGCGCCAACATCTTCGAGAAGGTCGGTACGTTTGGCGGCCAGTTCTTGAAGATCAGCGTCGGTGCTCGCGGCGCCGGCATGGGCGATGCTTTCGTCGCCGTGGCCGATGACGCCACCGCCGTGTTCTGGAACGCTGCCGGCATCGCGCGCATCGACCAGGACAAGTCGCAGCTGTCGTTGAACCACGCGAACTGGCCGGCCGACCTGTCGTTCGATCAGGTCGGTTACGTGTTCCACATGAAGAAGATCCCGGGTGCGTTCGCCGTGCCCGCACGCGCGCTCACCATGCAGCCGATGGAGGAGACCACGGCATTCCAGCCGCTCGGGACGGGACGCACGTTCGACGCCGGCATGCTGGCGGCCGGCGTGACGTACGCGCGGTCGTTCACCGACAAGTTCAGCGCCGGCCTGACCGCGAACATGATCCACACCGGGCTCGCCGACCTGTCGCAGCAGACGTTCTCCCTGGACCTCGGCACGCTCTACGACGTGGGCGCCGCGGGCATGAAGATCGGCATGGCGATCCAGAACATCGGCTCGACGGAGAGGTTCATCGAACGCGAGGCTCGCATCCCGTCGATCTTCCGCGTCGGCACGTCCGTCACGCTGTTGCAGAGCGCGGACCAGAAGCTCATCGGCTCGTTCGAGTTCTCGCACCCGCCGGACAATTCCGAGCGCGTCAACGTGGGTGGGGAGTACTCGTTCCACAAGTACCTGTTCCTGCGGGGTGGGTACGCGTTCAATTACGATTCCGAGGGCGTGGCGGGTGGCGTCGGCTTCCACTTCCCGGTCTCGATCGCCGGGATGGCGGATCTGGACTACTCGTACACGGACATGCTCGATCTGGGTGCCTCGCACCGGTTCTCGATGCGGTTCCAGTTCTGAGGCTGCGGATCACCCGATGCGGTGGACGCGCGATGGAATTGTTGCTTCACGCTCGGCGCGCTCCTGGAAAGGGGCGCGCCGGGCCGTCATTGCGCGAGCACGTACTCTGCGCCTGACCGCGCTCGTCCTGCTCGCGGTGCTCCCCGGCTTCGCGAGCGCCAGCGAGAAGCAGGAGGGACCTCCGCCGTGGCGGACCGGAGGTCGCATGGGGTTCACCTGCGATGCGGCGGCGTTCCCGGATTCGACGGGCTATCACCTCGAGGTCTACCTGCGCGTGCCGCCGGCAACGCTGCAGATGCTCGATCACGATGCGCACGGCGACGCCCAGTTGCGCGCCGATGTGAAGGTGAAGGGGCGGGCCGGAGCGGAGCTCGAATCCTCACAGGATTTCAGTATCGGCCTGGCTGACACGCTGCGCGGCCAGGGTCGCGTGCTGCTGCTGCGTTTCCCGGTCTCGCCCGGGTCGTGCCGGATCACCGCGCGGCTCGACGACCTGCTGTCACGCAAACGAGGCATCGCGCTCTCCGGCCGCAATGCGATGCAGAACACCGAGCTCCGCGGCGATGTCGAGGTGCCGCGCCCGCAAGCCGGCCGCGACCTGTCTGATTTCGAGTTCGTGTGGCCGGTCCCGTCGCGGGCCCCCGGGCTTGCGTTCGTGCGCGGCGGGCAGGCGCGCGTGCCGGATCCGGACCGCTTGTACGGCCTGTACGCCGCGACGCTCGAGGCTGCGTTCACCGCACGCTCGCGCCCCGGTGACGAGCGCCCGTGGCGTTGGGTCGTGCGCGTGCTGGATGTCCAGGGCCGGGTCGTCGCGCAGCAGGACAGCTCATCGGCCGCCGGAGGACTGGCGCAGGGCGCGGTGCGGTTCGACCTCGCCGACCAACCGGCCGGCGGCTACCTGCTGGACGCCAAGGTGTGGCAGGAGGGCGACGCTGGTGCACTGCAGCGCCGCTCGAAGTTCAGCGTCGGCTGGTCGCGCGAGACCTGGGACCGCAATGCCGCGGACGTCGCCGACGAGGTGCACTTCCTGCTCGAATCCAAGGACGAGGAGGAGTTCACCGGGATGCAGCCGGGGGAGCAGGAGAAGCTGCTCGGCGAATTCTGGCGCAAGCGCGATCCCACGCCGGAGACGGCCGTGAACGAGGCGTACCTCACGTTCCGCGATCGCGTCGACCACGCCAACGACACCTACTCGCGCTTCGGCATCGGCAAGGGCATGTTCTCGGACATGGGCCGCGTCTATATCCGCTATGGTGCGCCCACGGAGATCCTGCACCAGGTCATGCCCGCGGGCGAGGAGACGCTCTCCAAGGCGCTCGAGGACATCATGTCGAGCGAGACCCGCGTCATGGGCGAAGTGAACCAGAAGGGTCCGGGGGGCGACCAGCGTGCGTACGAGGTGTGGATCTACCAGGGCGAGATCCCGCTGCCCTTCGATGTCGAGCCCGAGACGGTGGCCGCGCGCGGAACCAAGCGCCGGCTGCTGTTCCTGTTCGTGGACGAGCAGGGCCTCGGCACGTTCACGCAGCGCTACTCGACCGAGTAGCGCGTGCGACCGGCACGCTCCGCCTCGCGCCCTTGACCCACCTCGGCGCGTGTGGCATCTTCCGCCGTTCGAGCTCGCATAACTTGTTGATGCCGCCGGAGTTGCAAGCGTCCGCCTTGCCCAGTCGCGAGTCCCCGTGCGGCCGACACGTGCTTCCGAGCCCCGTGCGCTGACCCACCTTCAAGGAGAACCTGCCATGGCGCTCAAGGTCGCGATCAATGGCTTCGGCCGCATCGGCCGTCTGGTGGTGCGTGCGGCGAAGACGCGCAACGTCGCCATCGATTTCGTGGCGGTCAACGACCTCACCGACGCGGCCACGCTGGCGCACCTGCTGAAGTACGACACCGTGCACCGCATCTGGCATGCGGCCTCGAGCAAGCCGGTCGACGGCAAGCTGGTCATCGCGGGCGACTCCATCCTGGTGAGCGCGGAGAAGGATCCGGCGAAGCTGCCGTGGAAGGCGCTCGGCGTGGACGTGGTGCTGGAGGCGACGGGCCATTTCACCGATCGCGACAAGGCCGCGCTGCACCTCGAGGCCGGAGCGAAGGCCGTGCTGGTGTCGGCGCCGGCCAAGGGCGCGGACCTGACGTTCGTGATGGGCGTGAACGACCACCTGTTCGACAAGGCCAGGCACAAGGTATTCAGCATCGGATCGTGCACCACGAACGGCCTGGCGCCGCTGGTCAAGGTGCTCGACGAGAGCTTCGGCATCGAGCACGGGCTCATGACCACGATCCACGCCTACACCAATGACCAGAACATCCTCGATCTGCCGCACAAGGATCTGCGCCGCGCGCGTGCGGCCGGATTGAACATCATTCCCACGTCCACCGGCGCCGCGAAGGCCATCAGCGAGGTGATGCCGAATATGAAAGGCCGTCTCGACGGCCTCGCCCTGCGCGTGCCGGTGATGGACGGCTCGCTGGTGGACCTGGTGTGCAAGCTCAAGCGCACGGTCACGCGGGACGACGTGAATGCGGCCATGAAGACCGCGGCCGATGGCCCGCTCAAGGGCATCCTCGAATATTGTGACGACCCGATCGTGTCGAATGATGTCATCGGCAACCCCGCGAGCAGCGTGTTCGACTCGCTGGCCACGGTGGTCATGCAGGGCGACATGGTGAAGGTACTGTCGTGGTACGACAACGAGTGGGGCTTCTCGAACCGGGTCGTGGACGCGCTCCTGAAGCTCGCCTGAGAGGCCAGCCATGCGACCGGAGGGTGCATCCGTGAGCATCGCCAAGCAGACCGTGCAGCATCTGGACTGCGCCGGGAAGCGTGTGCTCATGCGCGCCGACTTCAATGTCCCCATCGCCGACGGCGTCGTGACCGACGACACGCGCATCGTCGCGGCGCTTCCTACTGTTCGCTACCTGCTGCAAAAGGGCGCGCGCGTCGTGCTGTGCTCGCACCTCGGCCGCCCCAAGGGCGGACCCGATGCGAAATTCTCGCTCAAGCCCGTGCGCGAGCGCCTCGCCCGGCTGCTGCGCCAGGACGTGGCGTGGGCCGATGACTGCGTCGGCCCCGCCGCGGAGGCGGCCGCGCGCGCGCTCGGTGACGGCCAGGTGCTGCTGCTCGAGAACCTGCGCTTCCACCCCGAGGAGGAGCAGAACGAGCCCGCCTTCGCGCAGGCGCTCGCGAAGCTCGGCGACTGCTTCGTGAACGACGCGTTCGGTACCGCGCACCGCGCGCATGCATCCACCGAGGGCGTGACGCACTTCTTGAAGCCCGCGGTGGCCGGCTTCCTCATGCAGACCGAACTCGACTACCTGGGCCGGGCGCTCGACCATCCCAAGCGCCCGTTTGTTGCGGTGCTCGGCGGCGCGAAGATCAGCGGCAAAATCGACGTGATCGCGGCATTGCTCGGCAAGGTGGACCGGCTGCTCGTGGGCGGCGCCATGATGTTCACGTTCTTGAAGGCGCAGGGTACGTCCGTCGGCCGCTCGCTCGTGGAGGATGACCGGCTCGAGCTGGCGCGCCAGGTGCTGGCCGACGCCGCGCGGCGGAACATCGAGCTCGTGCTGCCCACCGACTGCATCGCGTCCACGAAGCCCGACGGCAGCGCGCCCTCCGTGATGCGGAAGGTGAGCCAATTGGGCACGGACGAGATGGGCGTGGACTTCGGCCCGGAATCGCTGGCGCTGTTCGCGGCGAAGCTCCGCGATGCCAAGACCGTGCTGTGGAACGGCCCCATGGGCATCTTCGAGGTGCCCGCATTCGCGGCCGGGACGCTCGGCGTGGCGAAGGCGATGTCCGAACTGCGCGCCGGCGGAGCGGTGACCGTGGTGGGCGGTGGCGACTCGGTCGCGGCGGTCCAGCAGAGCGGACTTGCCGAGCGCTTCTCGCACCTGTCCACCGGCGGCGGGGCCGCGCTCGAATTCCTCGAGGGCAAAGTCCTGCCCGGCGTCGCTGCGCTCGAGGATGCCACCGCGTGAGTGCCCCCAGCGCGATCACGCGCCGGCCACGCATCGTGGTCGGGAACTGGAAGATGAACCGCGTCCCTGCCGAGGGTGCGGCGCTCGCGCGCGAGCTGGCCTCGCTGCACGCGGCCGACCCCGCGTCCGCCCGGGCGCCGCTCGCGGTCCTCTGCCCACCGTTCCCCGCGCTCGAGTCCGTGGCCCGCGCCATGGCCGGCACGGGCATGCAGCTCGGCGCCCAGAACCTGCACGCCGAGGCGCACGGCGCGTTCACGGGCGAGGTGTCGGGGGACATGCTGAGGGCGGTCGGCTGCCGCTGGGTCATCGTCGGTCACTCCGAGCGCCGACAACTCATGGGAGAGACCGACGCGCAGGTGGCCGCCAAGCTGCGCGCCGCGCAGCGCGAGGGGCTCACGCCGATCGTGTGCGTGGGCGAGACGCTGGCCGAGCGGGAGGGAGGCAGCACCGAAGCGGTGCTGGTGCGCCAGGTGAGCGTGGCCTACCACGATCTCGCTGCACCGGCGGCCCGCGCCACGGTATTGGCGTACGAACCGGTGTGGGCCATCGGCACCGGCCGGGTTGCGACCGCCGAACAGGCGCGCGACGCGCACCGCGTGATCCGCGCGACGCTCGACCGGGTGATCGGCGATGGCAACGGTTCCATCCTGCCCATCCTCTATGGGGGCAGCGTCAACGCCGGCAATGCCGCGGCGCTGTTCGCCGAGAACGACGTGGACGGCGCGCTCGTGGGC
>JAYVCN010000064.1:0-4022 GCA_043749875.1 Candidatus Eiseniibacteriota bacterium
GGTGGGTCTCCGGTGGGACTGCGCGGGAACGGAACTGCGTGCACTCATGTTAGCAACGACCTGACACCGTTTTCAACGGCAGATTTCGTGCATGGTGCAATGGCGCAAGTGACCCGACCGCGGCCGCCCCGTGGTGCTGACCGCAACCGGCGCCGGTGCTCCAGTCACGTGCGCCACTTGGGGATGGCGGCCCACCCCGGTACCCGATCCGCGCGGTTCAGACCTTGCCGCGCTCGGCCGTCTTCTCGCGTTGCCATGCGACCGTGTGCGCGAGCCCGGTCTCCAGCGTCACGTTCGGCACCCAGCGCAGGGTCCGGCGCGTCTTCTCGATGTTCACGACGCGGCGGCGGATGTTGTCGATGTCGCGCCGGTTCGTGTGCTGGGGTTCCGCGTTCACGCCGATGATGCGCCCGAGCAGGGCTGCCAGTTCGTTGACGCGCGTCTCGACGCCGGTGCCGACGTTGAACACCTCGCCCAGCGCGCGGTCCGATTGCGCACACATCACGGTGGCCTCGACGGCGTCGTCCACGTACGTGAAGTCGCGCGTCTGGTTGCCGTCGCCGTGGATCACCGGCGCGTGCCCCTCGAACAGCGACTCGATGAACTTCGCCACCACGCCGCAGTAAGGGTTCGCGGGATCCTGCCCGGGCCCGTACACATTGGAGTAGCGCACCGCGGCGGTGGGGATGCCGTAGGACTCGAAGAACGCCATGCAGTAGTTCTCGCCGCCGAGCTTCGATACCGCGTAGGGCGTGAGTAGCGACAAGTGGTCGTCCTCGTTGATGGGCAGGTACTTGGGATTGCCGTACACCGAAGTCGACGACGTGTACAGCACGCGCTTGACGCGGCCGTTTGTGGCTTTGGCGGCCATCAGGATGTTGAGCGTGCCGCCGATGTTGGTCTCGAAGTCCTCGCGCGGATTCTTCGTCGACACGACGATGTTGCGTGCCGCGGCGTGGAACACCACCTCGGCGTCACCCACCAGCTTGTCGACGATCTTTGGATCGCACACCGAACCTTCGACGAACTCGAAGCCCTTCTTGGGCAGGTTCTCCAGCCGCCCGGTGAACAGGTCGTCGAGCACGGTGACGCGCGCGCCCTCGCGGATCAGGCGCTTGACCAGGTTGCTGCCCACGAAACCGGCGCCACCGGTCACGAGCACGCGTGAGTTCTCGATGTGGATCATGAGGGGTGGCTCTCCTGGGTTTCAGTGCTTGAGGCCGAGGCGGAGGACGACGAGTGGACGCAACATACGCCAGCCGTCCTGGAGCAATCGCATCTTGGTGGTGCCCCGTCCATGATACCGGACCGTGACCGGGACCTCGCGGATGCGATAGTTGCCACGGATTACTTGGAACAATAGGTACGGCTCCAATTCGTAGCGGTCGAGCCAGTCCTGGGAGAGCTGGATGCGCGGGTCGTCGAGCAGCGACAAACGGAAGGCGCGCATGCCGTTGGTGCCGTCGGTGATGGCGTGCCCGCTGGCGATACGGAACAGCAATGGGTAGAGCTGCGTGAGCCAGCGACGCTCGGCAGGGATCCCGGGCCTGGCGCCGCCCGGCAGCCAGCGGCTGCCCTGGACCAGATCGGCCTCGCCTGCGAATAGCGGCACCAGGATGCGCGGCAGCTCGCTCGGCTCGTGCTGGTCGTCGCCCGAGAGGATGGCGGCGAACTCGATGCCGCGCCGCTTGGCCTCGAACAGTCCGGTGCGAATGGCCGCCCCCACGCCGCGGTTGCGTTCGTGGCGTATCACCACTTCTGCGCCCGCGGCACGCGCCTCGCCCGCGGTGTCGTCCGCCGAGCAGTCGTCGACCACGATCACGGTCGTGGCCCAGCGTCGCGGGATCTTCCGCACCACGTCGCCGATCTTGCCGGTCTCGTTCCACGCCGGGACGATGACCGCGACCCGGGCCGGCTCGATGAGCGCCGTGCGGGCCGGGGGCGGGTCGATGGGTTCGGAGGGCGCAGAGGATCGCGGGCACATAGGCAGAAAATGTTAGCACATGCTTGCCGCTGGAAGGTGATGCCTGATAAGCTTTTCTCTCACCTCCGCCGCCACGTCCTCGCCCGCCGCCCGCCGCTCGCACGGCGCCCCCAGCCTCCCCCCCGGGGACCCCCTCGGATGCGCCAGAACCTGAAGCTCAGCCTCGTCATCCCCTGCTACAATGAGGAAGATGGCATCCGTGAAGTCATCGGGCGCTGTCCCCAGGACATCGACGAGATCGTCGTGGTGGACAACAATTGTACCGACCGCACGGCCGAGGTGGCCCGTTCGCTCGGTGCGGTCGTGGTGAGCGAGAAACGCCCGGGCTACGGCGCCGCCTACAAGGCTGGCATGAAGGCCGCGACCGGCGACCTGATCGTGACACTCGACGGCGACGGCACGTACCCGCCCGAGACCATCCCGCAGTTGGTGGACATGCTGGTCGCGAAGCAGTGGGACTTCCTGTCCGCGTGCCGCTTCCCGCTCTCCGACCCCAAGGCCATGGGCCCCACCAACCGGCTGGGCAACTGGGTACTGACGGTGACCGCCATGGCATTGTTCTTCCAGCCCATTCGCGACAGCCAGTCCGGCATGTGGGTATTCAAGCGTTCGCTCCTCGAGCAGTTGCGGGTGACGTCGGACGGCATGCCGTTCAGCCAGGAGATCAAGCTCGAGGCCATCCTGCGCGGCTTCCGCTTCGGCGAGACGCACATCGCCTATGGTGCTCGCATCGGCGAGGTCAAGCTGCAGAAGTGGCGTGACGGCTGGTTGAACCTGTCGTTCCTGTTCCGGAAACGCTTCGGGCTTCTCTAGTCGCACGCCGCCACGGCGGGCAGGGACACGACTCCATGTGCGGTTTCGCGGCGTTCTATCACCCGGAAGCGCTCGTCCCCGAGCGCGCATGGCTCGGCGCTGCGGCGGCGGCGCTGCGCCATCGCGGCCCCGATGATGAAGGACTGCTCGCCGAGCCGGGCGCGGGCCTGGCGTTTCGCCGCCTCGCCATCGTGGACGTGGCCACAGGGCACCAGCCGATGTGCAATGAGACCGGTACGGTGTGGATCGCGTTCAATGGCGAGATCTACAATCACACGGCGCTGCGCCGGGAGTTGGAGGCGGCGGGACACCGCTACCGCACGCAGTCCGACACCGAGACGCTGGTGCATGCCTACGAGGAGTGGGGACCCGGCTTCCAGAAGCGCCTGCACGGCATGTTCGCTTTTGCGATCTGGGACCGGCCGCGCCACCGGCTGTTCGTGGCGCGCGACCCTGTCGGCATCAAGCCCGTGTACTGGACGCAAGCGAATGGCGCGTTCGTGTGCGCTTCCGAGATCAAGGCGCTATTCGCATTCCCGGGCGTCGAGCGCCGCGCCGACCCCGACGGCGTGATGCAGCATCTGACGCTGCGCTACGCCGCGGCGCCCCGCACACTGTTCGCCGGCATCCACAAGCTGCCGCCCGGGCACTCGCTCACGCTTGAGGATGGCAGACAGCAGCTCGAGCGCTGGTGGCGCCCGCAGTACGAGCCCAAGCAGGCGCTGTCGGACGACGATGCGCTGATCGAGCTCGAACGCCGGCTCACGGAGTCGGTGAAGAGCCACCTGATGAGCGAGGTTCCGCTCGGCGCGCTGCTCTCCGGCGGTGTGGACTCGAGTCTCGTCGTGGCGCTCATGAGCCGCATGAGCGAGCGGCCGGTGCAGACTTTCTCGGTGGGCTTCGATGCACCCGGCCCCTACAGCGAGCTGCCGTTCGCGCGCCGCGTCGCCGACCACTGCCGCACGGAGCATCGTGAGCTCATGGTTGGGGCGCAAGACCTGCTGCGCGAGCTGCCGAACCTGGTCTGGCACCAGGACGAACCCATGAGCGAGCCGGCCGCCATCCCCACCTACCTGGTGTCGCGACTCGCGCGCGAGACGGTCACGGTCGTGCTCACCGGCGAGGGCGGCGACGAACTGTTCGCGGGCTATCCCAAGTACGCGGTCGAACCGTGGGCGCGGCGCCTGGCCCTGCTGCCGGTACCGCTGCGCGATGCTCTGTTGTC
>JAYVCN010000065.1:0-2576 GCA_043749875.1 Candidatus Eiseniibacteriota bacterium
AGATGCTCGCCATCGGCCGCGCGCTCATGAGCCGGCCGCGCGTGCTGCTCCTGGACGAACCGTCGCTCGGGATCGCGCCGCTCCTGGTGCGCGACATCTTCAAGAACATCGTCGAGATCAATCGACGTGGAACGACCGTGCTGCTGGTTGAGCAGAACGCGCACATGGCGCTGTCCATCGCCCAGCGCGGCTACGTGCTCGAGACCGGCCGCGTCGTGCTCGAGGACACGGCCGCGAAGCTGGCGGCCAACGACGAGGTGCGCGCGGCGTATCTGGGAGGGTAGGGAGCACGGCCGCTGGCCGGGTGGGGGGGCGGAAGGCGCAAATGGCGGCGGCCCAGGGGTTCGGTGCCATGCTTTCGCCACACCGCTCCCGGGCGGAAGGATGATGCGCTTTTCCCTCCAGTTGCTGCGTGAGGCCGATGGTCGGTGGATCGCCGAGGTGGCGGAGTTGCCTGGCGTGCTCGTCTACGGACCCACCTCGGAGCAAGCCGTCGCGAAGCTGAAGGCTCTCACCCTACGAGTGATCGCCGATCGGCTCGACCACGCTGAAGCGGCCCCCGATCTCGACGGCGTGAGCTTCGCCGCCGCCTGATGCGGTGGGGGAGCGCCCCCGCAGGCGCGTATTCATGCACGGCATTTCAGCTCCTTCTACTTGGATGCAGCCCGCTCCTCTGGGCTGTCTTGCCACTGGCCCTCATGCGGGGCTCGTCACCGACGGCGCGGGAATACGCAAGCAGTGTGGAGCGAGGGCCCGCAGGGCGACCTTCATTCTCTGCTCGAGCGGCGCGTCGGGGATGTGCGCGCAGGCTGCAGCTCCCTTTCTTGCGTCCGCAAGGCTGAACTTGAGCTCACGAAGCCACGGGATCACGTCCTGCTGGCGCGCAGCTTCCTCGCGTGCCTTCGCCTCAGCGTACGCACGTGCCTGGGCCTCCGCCTTCGCCTTGGCCAGCGCTTCCGCTTCAGCCTTGGCCGTCCTGCGCTGGGCGGCCATCTCGCGGGCCGCCTCCCTCTTCCCGCGCATGAACTCGGCGCTGAACGTGCGCTCCGCCTCATACTGATTGTGCCCCCGGCACCGGAGGCGAAGGTTGTCCGGGGTCGACTCGCCGCCACGCGCGACCGGCTCGATGTGATCCAGTTCCAAGCGCGTGCGCGATTCGCAGCGCTTGCCCTGCTCGCTCACGAACGTGCATTGGCCGCCATCCCGATTCCAGACAGCGCGCTTGACCGCCGCAGGAATGTGCCGACCCTTCGCAGTGCCATGTTGCGGCCGCGGCCGGTCGCACTTCGCGAACTTCTGCTTCTCGAGCCCCTTCCGCAGCTCGCGCAACGCGCGCCGGAACAGCTCCTTGACGTCTCCCGAGGGCAGCACGTGACCGAGCAGCGCCCGCACAGCGAGCAGGTCATCGTTCATCTCGTCATCCATCGTGAACTGGACCGCGAACTTGCCGGGCGAGAGCGGAATGAGTTTCGTTCGCAACGGAAGTGGCTCCATGTGCACCGGCGTATTCGGCTCAACCGATGGGACAACTCGCCCCGGGGCGAGTTGCAGGGCGGGCGCCTCGACTCGCCCCACGGCCGGTTCGTCCGCGGCAACGGCGGGCGCGATGGCCTGCACGATCGTCGGCACGTCAGGTCTCGGGAAGCGCTGGGCGAGCAGCAGCTCGAGCTCGGCTTTGGTCTGGTGCGTGGCTGCCGCCAGGAGCTCTTCCGCCGTCTGCGGGCTGAGGTGCGGCGCCAGCATGACCACGGCGCTCAAGTGCAACCTGCCGTCCGCCAGTGCGGTGAAGATGGCGGGGAACCGCCGTGCCGCCCGCGCGGCGCAGATCCGCTTGTACGCCACGTCCTCGGACATGTGCAGCTTGCGCACGCAGTACAGGTACATCGAATCATACCCCGCCGGCACGTACAGCCGGCGCAAGTCAACCTCGGCGATCTGGGCCAGCATCCTGGAGGTGGTGGTGCGGTCCTGCGAAACAGAAACGGCGAGCTCTTGCAGCAGGGTGCGATCAGCGAGATGCGTCAGCGAGTAGGACGTCATGGGGTCTCCGCGGCGAAGGACAGTCGCGGGGGCTGCTTCAATTCCTACCACGACCTTTTCCGGCGTCCCTGGATGCCTCGGAGCCGCGCGGAGCGCCCCGCGACGAGAACTTTCCTCACCACGGCGTCGCAAACGCGTCAGCGCCGACGCAGCGCACGCTGACGCGCGGTTCGCGAACGAGCCCACGGCCGCGAGAATTCGCGCTGCAAGCGCCGTCAACCGGAATCTTCGCGCACCTCTGCAATTCCCGAAGTGTTTTCGAATCCTCCACACATGTTTCACGCCGTCCGGCCCGCTCTGCTAGCCTCGACCGCATGTCCGTCTCAGCGCTGCGCACGCAGCCCTCCGTCGACAAGCTGCTCGCCCAGGCGGCTCTCGCCGAGGGCTGCCGCGACCTGCCGCGGAGCGTCTTAGTCGCCGCGGCCCGCGACACGCTGAACGACGCCCGGGCCGCGTTCAAGAAAGCGAAAAACGGCGCCGCTCCCGACGCCGACGCACTCGCACAGGCCGCCGCAGCACGAGCAAGACTGGCCTCG
>JAYVCN010000066.1:0-6897 GCA_043749875.1 Candidatus Eiseniibacteriota bacterium
TCCACCTCGCGCCGCGCCTCCGCTTCGGTATCGCGACAGACGACGTAGCCCGCCACGCCGAACTTGAGCGGCGGCGCACCCCAGCGCTCGCGCCGCGCGCGCAGGTCCGCGATCTTCGCGGCGATGCGCTCGGGCGGGTCGCCATGCATGAGGTAGGCGTCGCACGAACGCGCGATGAGGTCTTTGGCAGCCTCGGACTCCCCGCCGGCGTACAGCACCGGGCGCGGCCGCGAGACGGGCTTGGGCTCGAGCGTGGCGCCCTCGACATGGTAGTAGCGGCCGGCGTAGCTGAAGCGCGCCTCGGACCACATGCCGCTCACCACGCTCAGCCACTCGCCGGTGCGCGCGTAGCGCTCGTCATGCTCGTCGAACGGCACGCCGTACTGGCGCGCCTCGTCCGCCCACCACGACGAGACGACATTCAACGACAGGCGCCCGCCCGAGAGCTGGTCCAGGTTGGCAGCCTGCTTGGCGAGCAGCGCCGGCGGGTGGAAGGTCGGCCGCACCGCGATCATGATCTCGAGCCGCTCGGTCACTGCCGCCAGCGCGGCCGCGGTCGACCATGCGTCAAGTGACGGCGCGTTGACGCCCTTGATGTCGTTGAGGTTCAGCTCGGCGACGAGCGTGAGGTCGAAGCCGAGCGCTTCGCTGCGCAGCGCGAGCCGGCGGACATACTCCCATGTCGCCGGCATGCCCTCGTCCGGGACGTTTCGCAGCCAACCACCGAACACGGGCAGCCAATAGCCATAGCGCATGGTCAGGCCACCTTCCCAGCGAGTACGGCCCCGTTGGACTTGGTGGCCCCCGCGAGCCGCGGCGCCGGCAGGTCCGCACGTTCGGCCTCGGCGACCAGGTAGTCCGCGAGCCGCGCGAACGCATCGAGCCCCACCACGCGCTGCGGCTCGGCCACGAAGTTCGAGAGTGCGTTGATGTCGTAGAACACGCGCTCGCCGGTGCGCGCATCGATCAGGTACTCGATGCCGCCGATGTCGATGGCGGCCGCGGCCACGATGCGCTCCACGTCGCGGATGACGTCGTCGGGCGGCGTGTAGCCCTCCACGCGCAGGCCGTTCTTGGGCGCATCCACCGGGCAGGCCGCGCGCTCGAGCTCGGCGCCGTCGACACCGTGGCAGATGTCGGCAGGGCACAGATCGAAGCTGTCACCGTTCGTGTACACGCGGATGCCATACAGGAACTTGCCGCCGAGCGTCTCCACACGAACGATTCGCCCGTCCGCGGCGGTCAGGAATTCCTGCACGAGCCCGGTGTGATCGAGTCCCAGGTCGAGCGCTTCATCCGCCACCGCCGCGGCAAGCGCCTCCGGGGTGTCGAAGCGGATGATCCCAGCGCCGCTACCACCGATGTTGGGCTTGAGCACGACCGGGAAGCGCAGCCCGGCTGCGGCCGCGGATGCCTGCACCGCGCTGTGGATGACGCGCGCCCGCGGGTAGGGCAGGCCGAGCGAGTCGAGCAGTGCGAGCTGGCGAGCCTTCGAGATCTCGGTGAGGAATGCCTGCGAGCCGTTGATGACGCGCACACCCTGACGCTCGAGCTGATCGAGGTATTGCAGGGTATAGAAGATGCTGTGGCCCGCACTCCGCCGCCACGCGGACGGGCTCATGCGATTGAACACCAGCGAGTAGGGCGGCCTGCCCGCTCCGGGCTCGTAGCGATGGTGAGTGGCGTCGAGCCGTGCGTACGGCACACCGCGGCGCTCGAGCTCGGTGAACAGCGGCCGGAACCAGTCGGGATGCTCGTGGAAGATGGCGATGGGACGATCGGGCTGAATCGGCATGTGGATTCCTCGCTCGGCTGGGTGAAGGGTTCGGTGATTTCGGCTGTGCTTCCGGCGAGCGCCTGGGTCCTCGTGCAAACGAAAAACCCGCGGCCCCCACCAGAAGTGGGAGCCGCGGGTTCGTGTGAGCGGTTCTCTGAGCGCTACATCCTAAGCATCAGGCCCCAGCACCGACGCACCGAAATCGCAGGCTCCCGCGGAGCATGCGACAACGACACGAGCACATGAAGGTGGGGCGGATGAGCATTGCGATTCCTGTGAGGACTGACCATTCACGACGTGGTGATGAATCTGTAACGCGTGAATCATGAGCCACCGACTTGCGCGGGTCAAGGACGGAACGGTGAACACGGCCCCAGACGGCCGCCGCGACCGCGTTTGATGCCCGCCCGAGCTCCGGGATGCTCATTTAGATACTTCGGTCAGCCGCCAGAACTGCTTTTCGTTCAGGAGCGTGATCCGATGCACGCCTCGCGAGCCCATGGTGCGTGTGGTCGCGGCGGCGATCCGTTCGGCGCTGAGCTTGCGCGGAATCACTCAGTGGGTGTAATCGAGCGGCGCGGTATCCACGGTCACCTTGTTGCGCGGATTGGGCACGTGGATCGTCGTCTCGATGACGTCCGGGTAGCGGTTCTGACCCTCGGCAAACGTGCCCGCCGCGTTGATCTCGGCGTGGACGATGTAATCGCCCTCGGGCACTCCGGTGATGTCGATCCACTGCCCGCTCAGCTGCTTGAAGTACCAGTCGGCCCAGCCGGACGTGATGCCCTGGTTGCTGCACACGTAGTTGTTGCTCGGATTCTGGCTGTACTTGAGCAGATCCTCGAGACAGAACGCCTGCTTGTGGCCCTGCGCAGCCACCGTGCGATCGAGGTTCAGGAGCTGATAGTTCGAGAAATCCCGGATGTGATAGTGGTGGTGGCACGACGAGAACACGAACCACGACGCATACGGGTTCAATGGATCGGTGGGGCTGCCGACCTTCAAGTCCCCGTTTCCCGAGTTGATGAGCACCATGTCGAACCGCAGCAGGCGGCGGTATCCGGTGCCACCCACCGAGCCTTCGACCAGCTCGCAGTCGCCCGCGTTGAACAGCCGGTCCACGATCTCCATCTGCGACACGAAGCGCTTGGGGTCGGGCGTCAGATCCGGCTTGCCCTGGTTGTCGTAGATCGGGATGTCACCCGACACTGAAGTCCGCTGGGCCGTGGCGAGCGAGGGCACGAGGAGCATCAGGGAAAGTGCGAGCATCATGGACCGTCTCATGAGGCGACCTCCGGAGCTGGGGTACGGATGGCTTGCCAAGTCCATGGCGGTGAGGAACCGCATCCAGTGCGCAGCGGAGTCTCGCGACGGTGAGGCGTGGCGTCAATGGACTTGCGAAGCACTTGATCAGCCACTTCGTGGCCCCCCGCCCGAGGATCAAGCCAGGCTGCCCCCATCCCACTTGTGCTCGGGGTCGGGGTAGAAGGTCACGCCAGTGGTGTTGTGCATCACCAACACGAGCCAGCCCCCCGGCACCTTCGTGCGATGGACTTTCCAGCCAAGTTCAAAGATCCCGCCTCTGGCCCTCGACGATTTCAACTCATCCCAGACGAGTTGCGTTGCCTCTCCCATGTGCGCACTCCTTAAAGTTATACGGCTCAACTTCCGGTCGCTCCGCCTCGCATAGTACCCCAGCATGGACGAAGAAGAGCCTCGTCAGCCGTGCACAGTCGATATTTGCTAACTCCCTTTGCCCCAATGGCCTACCGCCATCCCGCCAGCCCGTGCTCAAGCCGCACGCAAGCCTGCTCGGCGAACTTTGGCGCGTGCGAACGGATGCGGCGCTCACCGCGATGCGTCCCTCCGTTCGACCCGGGTCACCTGGCAAACAGGAGGGGTCTCATGTCACTGGTGTCGCGAATTCCACGCCTCGCCTCGCGAACGATTCCGATGCGCATCACGCTGCTCGCTGCAACTTGCATCTCGGCTGCCGCACTTGCAACCGCGACCACCGTCGCATTCGCGGCGCCGCCAAGCCCCTGGCATCCGCCGCAGGCGAATGCGCTCGCGACGACTCCGGGCCTGCCCAGGTTCTTCAACTACCCGACGCCTTCGGGAGTGGGGACCAGCGCGGGCGAGCCGTCCATCGGCAGCAACTGGACCACGGAGCAGGTGTTCAGCAACAGCAATGGTCCGATCCCGAACGGCGGCACCGCGAACTACTTCGGCGGCTTCCTGCCTTACATGCTCAAGACCACGTTCAACGATTGCCAGTCGCCGGCGAATGTCACCTGGGACCAGAAGACACTGCTGACGGCCAACACGACGCGCGTCTATGGCGACCCGATCCTGTTCACCGATCACGCCACCGGCCGCACGTTCGTGACGCAGGAGGAAGGGCTCACGCCCGCGGGCAGCACCACCGACATCACCGACAACGACGGCACCAGCTTCACCCCGAGCGAGGGATCGGGAGCGCCGTCCTGCGTGGACCACGAGACCATCGGCGGCGGGCCATTCCACGCCCCGCTCACTGGCACCACGCTTTACCCGAACGCGATTTACTACGCTTCGCAGTGCATCTCGGACGCGACCATCGCGCTGAGTCTCGACGGGGGCCGCACGTTCGGCGCCTCGGTGCCGATGTTCACGATCAACGACTGCGACGGCCTGCATGGGCACATCAAGGTCGCTCCCGACGGCACGGTGTACGTGCCCGACAAGGCGTGCGGCGGCAACATCCCGCTCCTGAACGGCGGCAATGCCGCGGCGATCGTGTCCGAGAACAACGGCGCCACGTGGTCGATCCGGCCGATCCCTGACGCGGCTACGCCGGGCGAGTTCGATCCCTCGATCGGCGTGGCGACCGACGGCACCGTGTACTTGGGCTATCAGGGCGCCGACGGTCATCCGCGGATCGCCGTCTCGCACGACAAGGGACTGCACTGGTCGGCCTCGGTGGATGTCGGCAATCCGTCCGGCTCGGTCTCCACCGACACGCCGGCTGGCATCAAGAACACCGCTTTCCCCGCGGTGGTCGCGGGCGATCCCAATCGCGCGAGCTTCGTGTTCTACGGCACGACGACCGCCGACGGACCGGGCGAGGATCACAGCGGTGGAAGCAACAACGATCCCACTCTGTTCACCGGCGTCTGGTACCTCTACATCGCCACCACGTTCGACGGTGGGCAGACCTGGACCACGCAGAACGTCACGCCCGGCGACCCGATCCAGCGCGGGCCGATCTGCGGTGGCGGGAACTGCCGCAACATGCTCGACTTCTTCGACGCGACCATCGATAAGGAAGGCCGGGTGCTGGTCGGCTGGGACGACGGTTGCGTCAATGGCTGCGTCGGCTCGCTGCCGAACTCGAATTCGGCCAAGGCGACCATCACGCGCCAGTGCGGCGGCAAGCGGATGTTCGCGGCCTTCGATCCGGTCGAGCCGAGCATTCCGCAGGCGCCTGGAGTGAGCGGGAGCCTGGCCAACTCGACGGTCAACCTGACGTGGCAGGCGCCCGATAACGCGGGCTCGGACATCATCGCGTACAAGGTCTATCGCCGCGTCGGCGCCGGTGGGTCGTTCACGCTGCTGGCGACCGTGAGCCAGAACAGCTACACCGACACGGTCGATCCGACCGCTCAGAACTTCTACCGCGTCACCGCGGTCAACGCCCAAGGCGAAGGCCCCTACTGCCAGGAGTTCACGCCGCCGAGCGGGCCGGTCGCGACCGCCTGCATCGTTCCGGGCCTGATCTCGGTCAACGACCTGAACGCCAACGGATCGAATAACGATTCCGGCCAGAACACGCCACCAGATCCGAGCGTGAACATCCGCCAGCTTTCAATGGCCGAGCCGTACGAGGGCCCGGGCGTCAATCGCCTCACGTTCACGCTGCAGATGACGCCTTCGACCGGCGTGCTGCCGCCCAGCAGCCAGTGGTACATCATCTGGAATCGCAAGACGAAAGCAGCGGACGGGAGCGACCGCCGGTTCGTGGCGATGAAGACCGACGCGACGGGAGCGAAGAGCTTCGTGTACGGCGATTTCGGACCGGCGCTGCCGCTCGACGGAAGCATACCGCCCGCGAACGCCAACACCCCGACCCCGCTTGGCACTGCGGATTTCGGCAGCTTCGACCTGGCGACGGGGGTCATCACCATCAAGCTCGCGGACAATCACGCCGACGGCACGACGCTGGGGCCGGGCGATGACCTCGCCGGCTTGAACGTCAGAACGTACCTGGGTCGGCCCGATGCCGGACAGAAGTCGCAGAACAACGCCTCCGACATCACCGCCAACGGCGACTATTTCCTGGTCGGGAACGCCGCGTGCTTCTGCACCGTGGACCAGCCCCCCAGCGCGGGCCTGGCGGCTTCACCCACGACAGGCAACGCCCCGTTGACGGTCAACTTCAACGGCTCCTCATCGACCGATCCGAACGTCGCCGACGGCGATGCGGTCGGCTCGTACACGTTCACCTTCGGCGACGGCTCGCCGCCGGTGACGCAGGCGAGTCCGACGATCTCGCACGTCTACACGACGCCCAGCTCATCGAGCGGCTACTTCGCGACCCTGACGGTCAACGATCAGAAGTGCGGTCTGCTGAGCGTCAACGTCGCATCGGCCAACATCCAGGTCATCGGCACGACCGGGGTCACGCCGCCGCAGGCGAAGCCCCCGGGAGCGTTCCGGATCGCAGCGGTCAACAATCCGTCGCATGGCCCGACGGCGTTCACGCTCGACGTGGTGCGCGACGGCGTGGTGAGCGTCGAGCTGTTCGGGGCCGATGGGCGGCGCGTCGCCGAACTGGTCAATGCCTGGATGCCAGCCGGGACGCATTCGATCTACTGGGGCACCCAGGATCGGGCCGGCCGACAGATGGCCCCCGGCGTGTACCTGGTGCGCGCCAAGTCGAACGAACGGATCGCGTTGTCGCGAGTCGTCTTCATTCCGTGATCAGCGTCACTGCGAGCGGCCGCCTGGGTTGACTCAGGCGGCCGCTTGTATATTCGACCCCGCATGCGTGACAAGTCCCATTCGCCCGCGCGCGTATCGGCGGAACCCGCGGCACGGCTCGGGCGGCTCGAACTGCTCGCGCTGTTCGCCGTCGCCGT
>JAYVCN010000067.1:0-4020 GCA_043749875.1 Candidatus Eiseniibacteriota bacterium
GCCGAGCCGCCGTACGAGACGAACGGCAGCGGCAATCCGGTGGTGGGGGCCAGACCCGTCGCCACCGCGAGGTTGGCGAGCGCGTAGAGGCCGATCTGCACGGTGAGCCCGCCGGCCAGCAGGCCGGCGAACGGTTCAGAGGCTCGCGCGGCGGCACGCATGCCCCGCCACAGGAACAAGCCGATCGCCACGAACAGGAGCGTGACTCCGATGAGCCCCAGTTCCTCGGCGAGAATCGAGAAGATGAAGTCGGTGTGTGCTTCGGGCAGGTACAGGAGCTTCTGCAGGCCCCCACCCAGCCCTCGGCCCAGCACGCCGCCGGAGCCGATCGCGATGAGCGATTGGTCGAGCTGCCAGCCGGTGCCGCGGTGATCCAATTGTCCGCCGAACACGAACCCGGCGAACGTGCGTACGCGCGTCATCATATACGGATGCGTGGCCAGCGCCACCGCGACGATTCCGGCGCCCGCCGCGAGCGGCGCGCCGAGGAATTTGAGCGGTGCACCCGACAGGAACAGCATCACGAAGCCGGTGAGCAGCAGCAGCCCGGCCGAGCTCAGGTTGGGCTGCTTCAGGATCAGGCCAGCGACCAGCACCAGCATGAGGAGCGGCGGCACCATGCCGCGCCAGAACCCGAGTTCGGCGATGGGGCGGCGCTTGAGCCACCACGCCAGGAAGATCACCGCGGCGAGGCGGCCGAGGTCGGTGGGCTGCAGCGACATGAAGCCCAGGCGGAGCCAGCGCGTGGCCCCGTTCGACATGTGACCGGTCGCCACCACCAGCACCAGCATCGCGCACGCGCTGGCCAGCAGCCACGGCGCGAGCGCTTCCAGGCTGCGCAGGCTCAGGCGCGAGCACGCGAGCAGGGCCAGCACACCGATCACGGTGCGCACCAGTTGCTGGCGGAGGAAGTAGTTGGAGTCGCCGTAGCTCACGAACGCATGGAACGACCCTGCCGAGTACACCATCACCAGGCCCACGGCCGTCAGGAGCAAGGCCAGTCCCACCAGCCAGCGATCGCCACGCCTCACGCGGTCACCCCTTTTGTCGCAAGTCGCGCCACTTCTTCCTTGAAGCGGCGGCCCCGATCCTCGTAGTCCCGGAACATATCGAATGAGGCGCATCCTGGCGAGAGCAGCACGCTGGCCCCCACCGGACGCGCGGCTTCGTAGGCCTGCCGCACGGCGTCGGCCAGCGTCGCCGCGCGCGAGTGCGGCACGCCTGGCCAGGCCGCGGCCATCGCCGCTGCGCCCTCGCCGATCAACACCAGCTGCCGCACCGCCGTGCGCACGAGTACCGCGAGTGGCCTGAAGTCCTGTCCCTTGTCGCGTCCGCCGGCGATCAGCACCACCGGCTCGGGAAAACTCTGCAGCGCCACGCGCAGGGAATCCGTGTTGGTGGCCTTGGAGTCGTTCACGAACCGCACCCCGTTCACGTCGCCCGCAGGCTCGAGCCGGTGCTCCAGACCGGCATAGGCGCGCAGCGTGCTGCGCAGCACGTCGTTGCTGCCGAGCTCGAGCGGCAGCACGGTGGCGAGTGCGGCCAGCACGTTGGCGAGGTTGTGCGGTCCCGGGAGCATCACCTCGGAGCGCGGCATGAGCCGTTCGCGGCCGCCGCGGCGCGCCAGCACCAGCATGCCGGCTTCACAGAACGCGCCCTCATCCACCGCGTGCGCGACCGAGAACTCAGCCGGCGTGGCGCGGCCCGTGCGACGCGAGATCACCTCGGCGTCGTCGGCGTTCAGCACGCTCCAGTCATCCTCTGTCTGATGCACAAACAACCGCTGTTTCATCGCTGAGTACGTGGCAAGCGAACCATGCCGATCAATATGATCTGGCGTCAGGTTCAACCACGTGGCGATGTGCGGATGCAGCCGGTCGACCGTCTCGAGCTGGAAGCTGGACACCTCCACCACCAGCAGCCCGGCGGGGCTCACCGACTCGGCCACCTCGCAGATGGCCCGGCCGATGTTGCCGCACACCTCGACCTCGCGCCCCGCGGCGCGCAGCAACGCGCCCACCAGATCGGTGGTCGTGCTCTTGCCATTCGTGCCGGTGATGCACAAGAGCGGTGCACGCGCGGCGCGGTAGCCGAGCTCGAGCTCGCCGAGGATGGGCAGCCCCGCCGCGCGCGCCGCCACCGCGAGCGGGTGGTCCAGCGCGAGGCCCGGGCTCCATACCACGAAGTCGTGGCCGGCAAGCAGGCCCGCGTCATCGCGCCCCCACACGCACGTCACGCCCTCGGCCGCGAGGCGACGCGCCGCCGCGGCCGCAGAGTCCTCGCTCGCGCGATCGCACAGCGTTACCGCCAGCCCGTGCCGGCGCAGCAGCCGCGCCGCCGCGATGCCGCTGCGCGCCGCGCCGGCGACGAGCGCCCGCGTGCCGGGCAGCGGATACTTGAGATCCAGGCTCACTGGAGCTTGAACGTGGAGATGGACAGCAGCGCCAGCAGCGCGCCGGCGATGTAGAAGCGCAGCACGACCCGCGATTCGGGCCAGCCGATGAGTTCGAAGTGGTGGTGCAGCGGCGACATGCGCAGGACGCGCTTGCCGGTGAGTTTGAACGAGGCCACCTGGACCATGACCGACAGCGCTTCGGCCACGAACACGCCGCCCACCAGCACCAGCCAGAACTCGCGCTTGATGAGCACGGCCACCACCCCCAGTGCGCCCCCCAGCGACAGCGATCCGGTGTCGCCCATGAACACGTCGGCGGGATGGCAGTTGGACCCGAGGACCCCGAGCGCGGCGCCGAGCACGGCCGCGCAGAACACGGTCAGCTCGCCCGCGAACGGCAGGTAGCCGGTGTTCAGGTAGGCGCTGAACTTGATGTGGCCGGTCAGGTAGCACATGCCCGCGAACGCGATGGCCGCGATCGCCACCAGGCCGGAGGCGAGCCCGTCGAGGCCGTCGGTGAGGTTGACTGCGTTCGATGCGCCGGTGATCGTGAGCATCACGAACGGCACGAACAGGATCCCGAGGTCGAAGTAGTAACTCTTCAAGAATGGCACGTGCGTGAGCGTCGGGTGCGTGTTGGGCTCCGGCCACACCAGCACGCACATGGCGACGATGGCGCCGATGGAGAATTGGCCGATGAGCTTGTAGCGGCCGAGCAGGCCCTTGGGCAGCTTCTTCACCACCCGCAGCCAATCGTCGAGGAAGCCCAGGCCGCCGAGCCACAGCGTCGTGAGCAGCGACAGCCACACCTGCTTGTTGTGGAAGTTGCCGCACAGCAGCACTGGCACCGTGATGGCCGCGAGCATGAGCACACCGCCCATGGTGGGTGTGCCGGCCTTCACGTAGTGCGACTGGGGTCCTTCCTCGCGCACCTTCTGGCCCAGCTTCACGCGCCGCAGCCACTCGATCATCGGGCGGCCGAGCAGGAAGCTGATGGCGAGTGCCAGCACGGCCGCGAGCGCCGAGCGCACGGTGATGTACTTGAACAGGTTCAGGAACGACAGGCCGTGCACGGTGTGCAACGGGTATAGCCACTCGTAGAACACGGCTCAGGCCTCCTGTGCTTGGACCGGGAGTCCGGCCAACACGTCTTCGAGCGCCGCACCACGCGACGCCTTGAGCAACACGACCGTCCCCGGCAGGAGTTGCTCGCGCAGCGCCGCCGCCACGGCGGCCTTGTCGGGGAACTTATGGACTTCAACCCCTGCGCGCTCACCGCCCGCGGCGTAATCCGCGGCGTGTTCGCCCACCACCCACAGCTCGGCGTCGCGCACCGCCTCACCCACCTCGCGGTGGAGCCGGGCGGCCGTGCCCCCGAGCTCGCGCATGTCACCCAGCACGGCGATCCGGCGCGTGGCGCGCGGCCAGCCGGCCAGCGTGCTGAGCGCGGCGCGCATCGAGTCGGGATTCGCATTGTAGTAGTCCACCAGCAACGTCGCGCCACCCGCGTGGCGGATCTCCATGCGACCCTTGAGCGGGCGGTGTGCCGCCAGGGCCGCCACCACCGCGGCCGGATCGAGCTTCAGCTCGCGGGCCACGGCGAGCGCTGCGAGCGCGTTGGAAAC
>JAYVCN010000068.1:0-5736 GCA_043749875.1 Candidatus Eiseniibacteriota bacterium
ATCCTGCTCGAACGCTGACCCGCGCTACCACGCATGCGCCCGGCGGTCGTTGAAGAAACCGTCGGTGGGACCGTCCGCAGGCAGCGTCGCCAGCCACAGCACTGTATCGGCGGCGGCTTCGGGTTCGCGCTGCGCGCCCACTCCGCCCATGTCGGTGCGCACCCAGCCCGGATGCACCGCATTCACCAGCACGCCGAATCCGCGCAGCTCGTCGGCCAGCACGCGCGTGGCGGCATTCAAGGCTGCCTTGGAGACGCGGTAGGCGAGCTGGTGCGATGCCATCATCGCAAGCGAGCCCCAATCACTCGACACGTTCACGATGCGACCATAGCCGCGCGCGCGCATGCCCGGCGCCACCCGCTGCACGAGTGCGATGGCACCCACCGTGTTCACTTCAAATGTCCGACGCAGCATCGCCAGCGGCACCTCGAGTCCTGGCACCCCTTGGTCCGGCAGGATGGCGGCGTTGTTCACGAGCACGTCGATCGAGCCGAGCGCGCCGCTGGCCCGCTCGAGATGCTGCTCATCGGAGATGTCGAGCACCAGCGTCTCGGCGAGCAAGTCCTCGGCGCGGATCGCCGACACCACCGCATCGCCGGCAGCGCGCTCGCGTGCGCCCACCAGCACGCGGGCCCCGAGCCGTGCCAGGCCCAGCGCCACGGCGCGCCCGAGCCCCCGATTCGCGCCCGTGACCAGCGCCACGCGGCCATCCGCGCGCGGGAGCGACGCGTCGGGGAAGCCGCCGAGCTTGGGGCTCGCGGGGGTGAGGGGGGTGACGGGATCGACCGGACGGACGGGACTGGGCGGAGTTCTGGGACGCAAGGAGCTCACCTCGCGCCCAGGTGCTCCGGGTTCAGGCCGTGCAGGTCGGCGGTGACGAACAGCCCATCCTTCCGCACCAGCTCGCCGTCGAACCACACCTCGCCGCCGCCGTACTCGGGCCGCTGGATCAACACCAGGTCCCAATGCACGCGGGAGCGATTGCCATTGTCGGTGGTCTCGTAGCACTGACCCGGCGTGAAGTGGAGCGAGCCCGCGATCTTCTCGTCGAACAGCGTGTCCTTCATCGGGTGCAGCACGTGCGGGTTGAACCCGAGCGAGAACTCGCCGATCGAGCGCGCTCCCTCGTCGGTGTCCAGCAGCTGCTCCAGCTTGTCCTGCGGATTGCCGGTCGCTCGCACGATGCGGCCCTTCTCGAACGTGAACACCAGCCGGTCATACGTGGTGCCGAGGTACACGGACGGAGTGTTGTAGGCGATGACCCCTTCGACCGAGTCGCGTACCGGGGCGGTGAAGCACTCGCCATCCGGGATGTTGCGCTCGCCGAAGCAGGGCACGACGCCGATGTCCTTGATGCTGAAGCGCAGATCGGTGCCGGGGCCCCGCAAGTGCACGCGGTCGGTGCGCTTCATGCGCGCGACCAGCGGCTGCATGGCCTCGCGCATGCGCGCGTAATCCACGTTGCAGACCCGGAAGTAGAAGTCCTCGAACGCCTCGGTGCTCAGGTTCGCGAGCTGCGCCATGGCGCTGTTGGGGTAGCGCAGCACCACCCAGCGCGTGTGGTTGACGCGATAATCGAGGTGCACCGGCTTGGCCACGAGCTGCTGATACAGGCTCATGCGGTCGGCCGGCACGTCGCCCAACTCACTGACGTTGGACGAAGCACGGATGCCCACGTACGCCTGCACCTGCTTCATCTGCTGCAGCTCGATCTCGGCCTGGAGCTTGAGCTGCGCCTCGGTCGCGCCCAGGAGCTGCGCGCGGATCACCGCATTGTCGCGCAGCGAGACCACCGGGATGGCGCCCACGGCCTGTGTCTCCTCGATCAAGTCGAGCACCAGACCGTCCGCGAGATCAAACGACTCGATGAGCACCGCCTCGCCCGCCTGCAACTCGCATGAGTGGTTCACGATCAGCTTCGCGAGCTGGCGGGTGCGTGGATCACGCATGGGACCTCCGGGTGAAGTGACGACGGTAACGCGATCGCGAACGAAGCTAGCACAGGCGGACGCCCCGGCGCGTGCGGCGGACGGGTGCCAGAAACGACAGGTTTGACGCTCCCGGCCCGCGCGCCGAACATGCGCGCGCAGCATGGACATGAGCCCATGGTCAGGGGCCCATGATCCGGAGCCCAAATCGCAGGAGGCCCCATGCAGCGCATCCGCGTCGCGATCCTCGGCACGTCGTTCGGCCGCCTCGTCCAGGCGCCGACGTTCCAGCGCCATCCCGGCTTCGAACTGGTCGCCATCGCCGGCCGCGACGCGGAGAAGACACAACGCATCGCTGCCGAGCTGGGCGTGCCGAAGGGCTATGGCGACTGGCGCGAGCTGCTCGCGGTCGAGAAGCCGGAGCTGGTGAGCATCGTGACGCCGGCGGACCTGCACCACGACATGATGCTCGCGGCCCTCGCAGCGGGCGCGCACGTGCACTGCGAGAAGCCCACCGCGCTCCACCGCTGGCAGGCCGCCGCCATGCGCAACGCGGCCCTCGCCGCGGGCAGGGTGGCGGGCATCAATCACGAGTTCCGCTTTTTCCCGGCGCGCGCGTATGCCGTCGAGCTGGTGCGGGAGGGCGCCATCGGCCGCCCGCGGCGCGGCGAGATCCTCGGACGCTACCCGATCTGGGCGCGTGCGGACTCGCGACCCATGAGCTGGCTCGCCGACGCCCGGCGCGGCGGCGGCATCCTCGGCGCTCTGGGTTCGCACCACACGGACTGCCTGCGCACGTTCTTCGGCGAACCCATCAGCGTCTTGGCAAGTGTGCGCACCGACCAGCCGCGGCGCGGCAACGAGCTGGCCACCGCCGACGACGCGTGCACGCTCCACTACGAATTCGGCAACGGCGCGAGCGCGCTCGTGGACCTCTCGGCCGCCGTGCCGTACCGCTGGGAGCGCTTCGAGATCCACGGCGAGCGGGCGTCCCTGCGCTGGGACGAGACGGGCTACCAGCTGTGGCGTCTCGAAGCCGGCAAGGAGCCAGCCGAGCTCGAGATCCCGACGCGCCATGCCCTGGTACCCCGGGAGGGCGACCCCGCGCTGGTGGCTCCGTTCGGGGTGCTCGTGGACCGGCTGCACCGCGCCATCACCCGGAGCGAACCGCTGGACCCCAGCTTCGCCGCGGATGCTGTGCCGGTCCAGTGCGCGCTCGACGCCTGCCGCGCCTCGAGCGTGGCCGGCACGCGCGTCGCTGTGGAGGGGATAGCCGCCCCGGCCATCACGCCGGCCTGACATCCGCCGGGGTGAGGTGTGAACCTTTCGTCATGGGTCACGCCGCAGGGTGGACCCTCGTAACAGGTGGTGGCTATACTCCGTCGTATCATCGTCCGAGGTTGAGCATCTGGCTCGTGGGTGTGAAGCAGAGGCCCGAGGGGATTCCCGCATGGCGGATTGGGACGTCATCGCCAAGCAGCGCCTGACCGAGGACTGGGGCACGCTGCGGGCGGCTTACCTGCCGCTCAACCAGGGCATGCGCCGCACCATCGAATTCCTCGACAAGGGCGGCGGCACGTTCGACGAACTCCTTGCCGTGGTGCGCGAGCGGGTCGAGGGCGCGCTCCACAACCTGTCGGCGCTCACCAACCGGCGCTCGCCGTGGGTGCGGCTCGAGGCCATCCGCAACCTGCGCGTACTGTCCACCGGCATGCGTGGTGCTGCCGCGGACGATCCGCGCGCGCTCCTGCGCTATCTGTTCGCGCTCAGTGAGCTGCTCGGCAACGTCTGGCGCGACGCGCCCACCGAGGCACGCGTCTCGCACAACCTCGTGGTCCAGGGCGAGCTCGACTTCTGGTTCGGTTGCGACTGCTGTGCCGTGGGCAAGCTGGCGCCCGCAGCACCGGATGATCCGCCGGACCTGCTGAAGGGTCGCGAGGTCCAGCTGGTGTGGGAAGTGGATGCGTTGTTCGCGTGGACGCTCGACGAGTTCGAGGACTACCTCGCGAGCGAGCGCTACGCGCTGCCGACCACTTTACGGGTGGCGGCGGTGGAAGATCTCGGGTTGCCGGTCGTGGATGTGCCCAGCGAAGCGCTGCGGCGCGGTCGCGATTGGTTCGGTGGCCAGGGTGGCGGCCTGTACGGTCCGCTCGATCTCAAGTATCTCGAACTGACCTGAACGTTCCCCGACGCGACGCGCGGTTCCGGCGACGCGGGTGAGTACACCGGCCGCAAGGCTGAAGTCCGAAAACCGTACCAATCGCCGCTGTCAGCGGCCGTCCCGGATGGACCGGGACGAATCCATCAGGAGGATTCCCCTATGAAGCGTCTCATCTCATGGTTTGCTGTGCTGTCGCTGGTCGTGGCTGCGGTCGCGTTCGCCAAGAGCGGCGACGAGATGGCCAGCAAGAAGATGGCGGGCCATAGCCACAACATGATGGGCAGCAAGCCGGGCTCGTGGACCGGCGAGATCGTCGATGCCGGCTGCTACCTGGGCAAGGGTGCGATGGGCGCATCACACGCCGAATGCGCGATGAAGTGCGCCTCGAACGGCATGCCGCTCATGCTGCTCACCAAGGACGGCAAGGCCATCCTGCTCACGCCTCCGCACGACAACACGGACGCGTACAACCAGGTGAAGGGCATGGCGGGCTCGATGGCCACGATCTCTGGCAATCTTTCGGAGCGCAGTGGCGTGCGGGGTATCGAAGTCACCGGCGTGACGGCCGCGACGGCCGCGGCGACCAAGTAAGCAGCGCAACAGGTGCGCGGGGCGGTGACTCCGCGCACCTGTTTTGCCCCCATGCGTCTCGCCCGGCTGTTGCTGTTCGTGCTGATCCTCGCCGCGCTCGGCGCGTGGTTCACCACGCGTCCCCAGCTGTCCGCGGCCGAGCGTGGCCGGCGCCTCGCGGACCAGACGGGTTGCTTCAGCTGTCACGGCCCCGCCGGCACCAAGGGCACGCCCAACGTCGGTCGCACCGACAAGACCGTGCCCACGTTCGCGGGCGATCTCATGATGTATGCCGATGACGCGAACGACGTGCGCGCGTGGATACTCGACGGCGGCACGCCGAAGAAGCGCGCGAGCCATTCGTGGCAGGAGCAGCGTGACGCCGGTGCCCTGCGCATGCCGGCGTTCCGCGGCACGCTGTCGGCCGCGCAGCTGTCCGACCTGGTCGCGTACGTGCTGGCGGTGAGCGACAGCCCCGAGCCAGAGGACTCGCTCGCGCTCGCGGGTCGAGACCGGGCCAAGGCGCTCGGCTGCACCGGCTGCCACGGTTTCGGTGGTCGGCTCGCTCCGCGCAATCCCGGGTCGTTCAAGGGCTACATCCCGTCGTGGGATGGGGGTGACTTCGCCGAGCTGGTGGGCGACGAGCAGGAGTTCGGCCAGTGGGTGCGGCACGGCGTGTCGGAGCGGTTCCACGCCAATCCCGCGGCAGCATTCTTCTTGAAGCGCGCGCGCCTGCACATGCCGGCGTTCGACAAGCATCTGGCCGCCGGGGACCTCGGGGCACTCTGGGCGTACGTGCGCTGGTTACGCAGCCCCGCCTCGCGCCCGGACTCGGCGTCGGTCACGTCCTTCTAGCCCCGTGGGCCGCGCGCTTGTGCGCATCGCGCACTGCCGCTACTGTCGCGAGCCGCACGTCACGGTGACGCGTCCACAGCCCTCAGGAGTTCCATGACCGCCTACAAGCATCGGCTTCGCCGCAAGAAGGCGAAGCAGGCCGCGCGCAAGAAGGCCGACAAGGCCCGCGCCGCCAAGAAGCGCCGCCGCTAGTCGCCCCCGCGTGGGGGGTGGCCGTGCGAG
>JAYVCN010000069.1:0-3305 GCA_043749875.1 Candidatus Eiseniibacteriota bacterium
CTTGCTCTTGTGCGCGGCCGCCGCCAGGAGCTCGTCCGCGGTGTCCGCGGTCAGGCGCGGCGCCAGCAGCAGCACCGCGGTCTGGTTCAGCCGACCGTCCGCAAGCGCGGGGAAGATGGCCGGGAACTCCCGCGCCATACGGGCGACGCGGATGCGCTTGAGCGCCACGTCCTCGGACATGTGCTTCGCGTGCACGCAGAAGTCGAACATCGAGCCGTACGCCGCCGGCAGGTACAGCTTGCGGGCGTCCACTTCGGCGAGGTCCGCCAGGAGGTCGGCGGTGTTGTCGAGATCGAGCGAGAGTCGGGCGTCAAAGGTGGAAAGCAGGCGGTCATCGGAAAGCTGCGAACGCGAGTAGCACTTCATCGGTATTCTCCGCGGCTAGGGTCAGTCGCGGGGGCACATCAATTCCTATCACGCGTGTCCGCGGCGTCCGTGCAGGCGCGGGGAGCGCGAAACGCGAGCCTGAACGAGAAAGTTCCGCAGTTCGGCGCCGAAACATCGCCAGCTCCCACGCGGCTCTCGCTCACGCGCGATTTCAGAACGAGCCGCGAGTCGTGGAAACTCGGGCCCGGAAGCGTGTCAATAACAAAAATCTTCGGTCCGGATTGACTCGCGAGACATCGTCGCTCACGCTCGGAGATGTCGCCGTCCACCCAGAAGACGAGAGCGTTTGTAGTCGCCGCGTCAGCGCGCCTTGCTGCGCGCCGTCGCGTTCGCGAACAACGTCACGCCGCCCGAGCCCGTATCCACGTGCAGCCGGCCCGTGCCGGCGCCGACCGTGCCGCGCAGCAGGCCGGTGTCCTGCTCCTGGATGGCCACGGGCCGATCGGAATGAATGCCGCCCGAGCCGGTCTCGATGTGCAGCCGCGCGCTGAAGTCCTGCGGCACCGACACGCGCACACTGCCCGAGCCGGTATCGATGTCCAGGTCCGGCGTGCTGTTCACCAGGCTCAACTCCACGCCGCCCGAGCCGGTGTCCACCTTGCCGCGCTTGGTGTCCACCTGCGACATGTCCACCGAACCCGAGCCGGTGTCCACGAGCAGGTCGTCAGCCGTGATGCGCTCGCCGGTGACACTGCCCGAGCCGGTATCCAGGTGCACGCGCGCGCCGCGCACGTCCAGCACGCGCACGCCGCCCGAGCCGGTGTCCACGCTCAGTTCGCCGTTGAAGCCCGCCACCTGCACGCCGCCCGAGCCCAGGTCCAGCGCGAGCGTGCCGCGGCACTTCTCCACCTGCACGCCACCCGAGCCGCCGTCGAACAGCAGCCGGCCGTCGACATTGTGGATCTCGGCCGCACCGGCGAGCGAGAACACGGACACCTTGCGGCCCTTGGGCACGCGCACCACCAGGTCGGTCCACGCCTCGGTGCCCGAGCCGCTGCCGTGGATGGTGATGTGGTGGCCGAGGAACGACAGGCCGTTCTTGTCCTTGCCCCACGTACCGTCGCTGCGGATGCTGGTGTTGTTGTTGGACCAGCGCCCCATGGGCGGATACACGATGCGGTCGTGCGGGTAGAGCACGCGCAGCGTCGGGCGGCCGCCGAGCGGCTGGTCGTTGATGGTCAGGCTCGCGGCGTCGCGCCCCATCGGGCTCACCTCCACCTCGACGGCGTTGCCCGACGCGGCCTCGATGTGCACCTCGCCGGCCGGGTTCCAGATGGCGACGTCGTCGCCGGTGAGCGTGTAGGTGCGGGCGGCCAGCGCCGCAGTGGCGAGAGCCGGCAGCAGCGCGAGGGCGCAGAGCGTTGCGACGTGTCGAAGGGTCATGGGCCACCTGTCCGCAAGGGTAGGAGGGGAGCGTCCGCCTGAGCGGACGTCATGGAACTGTAGACGGGCCGAGGGCCTGCGAGGTTGCATCTGGGCTGCTCGAGCGCGTCCGCCCGCGCTGGTCCGGAGCCGGCCCGCGCAGGGGATTCACCGCTAACCACGTGGGCCGCGGGCGTTCCAACCTTCTCAGAGCCGCACCGGTCCAATCCGTCGAAATGTCCGCTACCCTGACCTGGCATCCGACCTTGACCCTGGAACACCCCGCCCTGTCCCAGACCCTCGAGTCCAGCGATGTAGGGCTGGCCGTGCGCGGTGACGCGCAGGCCTTCCGTCGCCTGTACGAGGACAACGTCGGGCGGGTGAATGCCCTGGCGCGCCGCATGGTGGGCCACGAGCAGGCCCACGAGCTGACGCAGGACGTGTTCGTCCGAGCGTGGCAGAAGTTGCACACGTTCCGGGGCGAAGCGCGCTTCTCCACCTGGCTGCACCGCCTGGCCGTGAATCTCATCCTCTCCCGTCGCGCCACTTTCGCCACCGAGCGCGCGCGCTTCCTGGCCGACGACGCGATACTGGAGCGCCTCGAATCGCGCCCCGGAGGGCGCGAACATGCAATTGACTTCGAAGGTGCCATCGCGCGACTGCCGCAGGGGGCGCGCATGATCTTCGTGCTGCACGATGTCGAGGGCTACCGCCACGAGGAGATCGCGGGGCTGCTCGGCGTCACCACCGGAACCACCAAGGCACAGTTGCACCGCGCACGCATGCTGCTGCGAGGGCACCTCGGCGCCTAGCGACCTGAACGGAGTCTCGAACCATGGCTGACCGCTTCACCCAACTGTTGTCCGGATACCTGGACCACGACCTGCCGCGTTCCGAGTCCGACGCCGTCCAGCGTCATCTCGAAGCGTGCGTGGACTGTCGCGAGGTACTCGCGGCGATCGCGAGCGTGAAGACGCGCGCGACCTCGCTCGTGGACCCGCCGGCGCCGACCGATCTCTGGGCGGGGATCGCGTCACGAATCGGCACGGCGGGTTCCTCGAGCGAGGTTCCCGCGCGGCACGCGAGCGTGCTCGAACTGCCGCGGCGCTCGCACGGCTGGACGGGCTCGCAATGGCTCGCGGCCGTCGCGGCGTTCGTCGTGGTGGCGGCGGGTGCGCTGTGGCTGGCGCACGATCGGCTGTCGCCGGCGCTGCGGCCATTGGCGAACACGACGCAGCCGGACGGAGCTGGCGGCGGCACGCATGTCGCGGTCGCCGACTTCGACGCCACGCGCATCGAGGGTGAGATCGGCCAGCTCCAACACGCGCTCGACCGCGGCCGGGGCAAGCTCGACCCCAAGACCGTGCAGGTGCTCGAAGCGAACCTGCGCATCATCCGCAAGGCCACCGAGGACGCGCGCCGCGCGCTCGAACAGGATCCGGCCAACCGCGATCTTCAGGACTACCTCGCGGGTTCCGTGCAGAGGAAGCTCGACCTGGTCCGCCGCGCCGCGGTGATGGCCGGGGTGTAGGGAGAATGCTCATGAACCATCGCGA
>JAYVCN010000070.1:0-5619 GCA_043749875.1 Candidatus Eiseniibacteriota bacterium
ACGTTGCCGGCGACGATCGTGCCGACGATGCTGCGCGTGTGCTGCATCGCTTGAAGACTCTGTCGCAACGTGACGAACAGCAACATCGAGCCCAGGCTCACCGCCGACGTATGCACGAACGCCGTCGCGCGCGGGACGACCTCGGCGGGTTGCCGCAGCGCCACGAACACCGCACCGGCCGGGATGCACAGCAGGATCATGCTGACGCCGAGCAACGCGCCGAGCAGCAGGCCGCGCTGGATGCCGAGCGCGGCCGCTTCATGATCGTGCGCGCCCATGGCCTGCGACACGATCGGGTCCACGGCCCACACCACGCCCATGCCGAAACCCGCGAGTCCGTAGATGTACAGGTTGCCGAGCGCCGCCGCGGCCAGCTCGCGGGACGACACGTGTCCGACGAACATGATGTCGGCCACGCCCATGAGCATGAGCCCCACTTGCACCGAGGCGATGGGCACGGCGAGGCGGACGAGCGCGCGGACGTCCTCTCGGCTGGGGATGAATTCGCGGACCATGCCGGAGGAATACCGCGCGGGCGCGCCGCGCGCCAACGCGCCAGCGCGCCGCCGCGCTACCAGTCGGTCGGGCGGAAGTCCTTCAAAAACTGGCCCCACACGTGCCGGCCGGTGTTCACGCCGGTGATGATCGGGTCCACGATGCGCGCCGCGCCGTCCACGATGTCGAGCGGCGGATAGAAGCGGTGGTCCGCGACCTTGCGCGCCGCGATCTCGGCCGGGTCCTCGTCGGTCACCCAGCCGGTGTCGATGCTGTTCATGTGGATGCCGTCCTGCTCGTAGTCCGTCGCGGCGGTGCGGGTCATCATGTTGAGCGCGGCCTTGGCCATGTTCGTGTGCGGGTGGCGCGTGGTCTTGAAACTCTTGTAGAACTGCCCCTCCATCGCCGACACGTTGACGATGTGCTTGTCGCGCTCGGGCGTGCGCAGCATGAGCGGCTTCAAGCGCGCATTGAGGACGAATGGCGCGATGGCGTTGACGAGCTGCACCTCGAGCAGTTCCACAGTCGGCACCTCGGCGAGCAACAATCGCCACGAATTCCGCCCGCGCAGGTCGATTTGCTGCAAGTCCTGATCCAACCGGCCGACCGGGAATAGGTCTCGCTGAGCTCGGAACTCCTCGGGCAGGAGCGGGACCTGTGACAGCTGCGCCGCGTGCGTCAGGCCAGCCAGCTCGACTGCTTTTTGGTCAAGCGCCTCGGGCGTGAGCGCCTCCGCCCCCGCCTCCGGCAGCAGGTGGTAGCCGCGCAGGCCTTCATAGGCACCCAGCAGCTTGCGCTGCTGGGCCGGCATCGAGCGCAGCGACGCCGCCTCGTCCTCCATCATGTGGGCGTAGAAGTCAGGTGGCCGGCGCACCGTCTGGCAGGCGTTGTTCACGATGTAGTCGAGTCTCGGGTGCGTATCCGCGAGCACGCGACAGAATGCCTCGACGCTCGGCGTGTGGCGCAGGTCGAGCCCGAAGATCTCCAGCCGGTGCGCCCACTGCTCGAAGTCGGGCTCCTGCGCGTAGCGCTTGGCGGAATCGCGCGGGAAGCGCGTGGTCACGATCAGGTGCGCGCCGGCGCGCAGTAGCTTCAGGCCGGCCTGGTAGCCGATCTTCACCCGGCCGCCGGTGAGCAGCGCGAACCGGCCGCTCAGGTCGGCGAGCTCGGTGCGCTTGAAGTAGCTCAAGTCCCCGCACTCCGGGCACAGCCGGTCGTAGAAGTGGTGCACGGTCGTGTAGCGATTCTTGCAGATGTAGCAGGCACGCTCGCGCACGGACGGCTCGGGCGCGGCGGCTGCGCGCGCGGTCTGCTCGTCGGATTCAGCGGGCTGCACGTCGTGCGGCTCGAACGTTGTGGGCGCGAACGCACGCGGCGTGGTGAACACCGTCTGTCGCCGAAGCGCGCGGATGCCCGTCCCGGCCAGCAGCTCGTCGTCGCGCTGCGCCTTGTCGCCGCGGCGCAGGCGTTCGATCGTCTTGATCAACCGCCGCCGTTCCGCCGGGTCCGGATGGAACACCGAGCCGGCCGCCTGGAGCAGGCGCCGGCGCTCTTCGGACGCCAGATCGGCCAGCAGGCCACGATCGGCCGCGACCTGCTCCAGCAGCTCGGTCGCTTCGCGCAGGCGTTCGAGCAGGTCGGTGCGGTCGCGGTCGCTGCGGGGCTTGCTCTCTCGGGTGGACATGAGCGAGACAGAGTAGCGGCTCGCTCGGCGCGGGCAAAGCCGTCGGCGCTGGACCGGGACGTCAGGCCGCCGCGCGCCGCCCCCGGGGCCGTGCGCCAGCCCGCACGTCACGTGGTGCGCGCACACGCTCGTAGAGCGACTCGGTGTCGAACACCGCGCGCTCGATCTCGTGACGCTCGATCGCCGCGAGCCTCGCCGTGTCACTCAATGCCGTGCGCGAGGTGTCGTCGGTGAGTATCTGTGCCACGGCGTCGGCGAACAGCCCCATCTGACTGGCATTCACCAGCACGCCGGCGCGCCCGTCCTCCAACAGGCTTCGCACCGCGCCCGCGGGATGCGCCAGGACCGGAAGTCCGCCGGCGAGCGCCTGTACGATCGCGAGCCCGAGCGGCTCGGGCCCGAGCCCGGGCGCCACGCCCACGTCGGCGGCCGCGAGCAGCGCTGGCAGGTCGCTGCGTGCCACACGCGGCAGCGTGCGCAGCTGCGAAGCCACGCCCAGCTCCTTCGCTTCGGCGAGCAGGATGTGCAGGGCATCGGGATGCCCGGGGTCGGTGCCCGCCACGACCAGCTCCACGCCCGGCACGCGCGCGTTGAGTGCGATGAGCAGGTCGAGCATGCGGTGCCCGCCGCGCGCCGGCGTCGGGGGTCCGAGCAGCAGCACGCGCGGGTGGCCGCGATCGCTGGCGAGGGCCGCGATCTCGGGTGCCAATGGCGGGCTCGGCGACTGCGTGAAGCGCGTTGCGTCAACACCCACCGGCAACATGGCCACGCCACGGCCCAGCGCCAGCGTGGCGCGATCGCGCACGTAGCTTGCATGCGCGACGACGCGATGTCCGGCGCGTGCGAACAGCGCCAGTGCGTCCATGGCCCGCACGCGCGAGTGCCCGGCGCAGTTGCCGCACGGCGCCACCGGGTAGTGGAACTCGCACGGCTCGCCGCGCGGGCGCGTGAGCAGATCACCTGCAGGGCACAGCGCCGACCAGTCGAGCAGGTCCACCAGCACCGGGGCGCCCTTGAGCGCGCTGGCCAGTTCCAGCGGCAGCGGTCCGGTCAGGCCGACATGCACCACGTCGGGCTCGAGCGCGAGTGCGCCGGTGAGGGCGTCCATGAGGCCGTCGCCGGCACCGCGCCACACGCTCACGCCCGGCGGGTTCTCCTCGCTCTCGCCGGGCTCGAGCGGGCCGGTGCAAAGCACCGTGACGCGATGGCCGCGGGCGGCGAGGCGCGCGGTGAGTTCGTACATCCAGCTGGCCGCCGGATCGAGCGTTGAAGTTTCGAGTCCGCTGGCCAGCACCAACAGTTTCACGCAGCGCGGTCCTCGCCCTCGTCCGTGAGCGGGGGGTCGTACTCATCCCGGTTGGGAGGCGCGGGCAGGTCGAAGTCGTCGCCGGCGATGTCGAACGCCAGGTCAGGGTCGCTCGGCGATGCCTGCACGGCGTCGTAGCTCTCATCGGCGTTCATCTCACCCGGGCCCTCCCAACGGTCGCGCAGGTAGAGGTTCAACGCGGACAGGTCGCGGCGCGCGGGCCGGTGACCGGGGTGGATCCACAGCGTGTGGCGCAGCAACCGCACGGCGTCTTCGACCGCGCCGAACTCGAAGCACGCCGAGGCGGCGAGGTAGTGGAGGCCGGGGTGATGCGGCGCCAGCGACAGCCCGCGCAGTGCCCGCGCCAGCGCTTCGCGCGCATTGCCGTCTTCCAACGCGGCATGCGCTGCGCGCGCCATGAAGCGCGCGGCTTCCGCGTCGGGCGGCAAGTCGAGACCGGGAATGTAGCGGCGCAGCTCCTCGCAAGCGCGGCGGAGCGACAGCGACACGAAGCCATCGAGCCGCGAGCTGGAAGCTGCGGAAACTCGATCGGCCAGGCGTTCGAGTGCGTCGGTGATCTCTTCCATTGAAGGATGCGTGGGATCCGACACGGGAGCCTCATCGTGAGGGGCGTCGATGTCAGGACGGATGCCCTGGACCCTGGAGTGCCCCGCTTGCAACGCGGGTATCGGCGGACGAGGTGCGGTGCTGAACAACTGCTTGTGTGCATCGGGCGGAATCCATTCACGCGCCGTGTGCCGGGCGGCGCGTCCTGTGCGGGACGCGCGCTGGGCGTGATTCCCCACCCGTGCGGCACACCTTGCGAAACGCGCGGCTCTGCTATCGTGCCCGCCGTGAAGCTCGCGATCTGTTCCATCCTGCTGCTCACGCTCGGCCCTGCATGTGCTCCCGGTACGGGTGATGTCCCGGACGCGAACGGCCTGCGCTACTTCGGCTCGCTCGCCGTTCCCGCGGGGCAGCTGCTGCGCTTCAACCTCGGCACCGAGCCCGAGCTGCGCGACCCAGGCATCATGGTGGGCCAGCCGGACGGGCGCTTCGCGCGCATGGTCTTCGAAGGGCTGACCGTCGCCGACGAGCGCACGCTCGAGCCGCGCGCGGGACAGGCATATCGCTGGGAAGTAAGTCGCGACGGGCTTGTGTACACGTTCCACTTGCGTTCCGGGCTCGTGTGGTCGGACGGCACGCCGCTCAGCGCGCGCGACTTCCTGTACTCGTGGCGTCGCGTGCTCGACCCCACCTCGGCCTCGCGAAACGCCAGCCTGATGTACGCCATCCGTGGCGCGGAGGACTTCAACAAGGGCCGCACCCCCGATGCGTCCGGGCTCGGGCTTGCGGCTCCGGACGACAGCACGTTCGTGGTGACGCTCGGCGCACCCACCGCATACTTCCTGTTCCTCACCAACTACTACACATTCATGCCGGTGCCGCGGCACGTCGTCGAGGCGTGGGGCCAGCGCTGGACGCTGCCGCAGCACCTGGTGGGCAACGGCGCGTTCAAATGGACGTACTGGCGGCAGAACGACCGCTACGAGTTCGCGCGCTCGCCGAGCTACTGGGACCACGCCAGCGTCAGGCTGGACAAGGTCGTGGCGTACACGGTGGACGACATGAACACGTGCACGAACCTGTACAAGTCGGGCGCCATCGACTGGAATCCGAGCGGCTACATTCCATCGCAGTACCTGCCGTTCCTGAAGGGCTATGCCGACTACCGTACCGGGCGCTACCAGAGCACCTACTTCTTTTGTGTGAACGTGACGCGCCCGCCGCTCGACAACCCGTGGGTGCGGCGCGCGCTCAACCTGGCGATCGATCGCGTCGCCATCACGCGCGACCTCCTGAAGGGCAGCCGCGATCCGTGGGGCCGCATCACGCCCGAGGGCTACCCCGGTTACGTGGGCCCGAGGCAGGTGGTCTACGACCCGGCGCGCGCGCGCGATTGCCTGGTGAAGGCAGGCTTCCCGGGGGGCAAGGGCTTCCCGCGTTTGACCATCCTGTTCAACACGAGCGAGGACAATCGCCGCATCACCGAAGCGATCCAGGCGATGTGGAAGCGCGACCTCGGCATCCGTGTCGAGCTCGCCAGCCAGGAGTGGGGGTCCTATCTGCAGGC
>JAYVCN010000071.1:0-3019 GCA_043749875.1 Candidatus Eiseniibacteriota bacterium
GAAGTGCTGATCGGCACCCCGCGCGCAGCGGAAGGCAACAACCAGATCGAGCAGATCCTGCAACAGCTGCGTCAACGCCAGCTCGCCGACGAACAGGTCGGGACATATGCCCGGCAGGCCATCGCCGCGCAGAAGGAACGCGAGCTGCGCGAGGCCGAGGCACGCGCCAAGCAGCAGACGAACATCACCGAGTCCGAGCTGTCGATCGTGGTGCAATCCAACACCGGCAAGGCGGACCTGGCGCGCGCGCAGCAGGAGGCCACCAAGATCCAGACCCTCGCCGGCGCGGAGGCCGGGCGCATCCGCATCCTCGGCGAGGGCGAGGCGGGCAAGGTGCTGGCGCTCGCCGGCGCCGAAGCTCAGCGTGCGGCCCAGGTGGGCGTGGCGCAGACCATGGCCATCGAGGAACAGGTGCGCGCCTACGGTGGCCCCCGCTTCCAGCTCACGCAACAGGTGTTGAATCGGTTCTCCGAGGCCATCCAGATCTCGGGCGTCGACGTGGTGCCGCGTGTGGTGGTGGGCGGCGGCCACGGCGGTAACGGGGATGGCGGCGTGGCCACGGGCAATGTCATGGAAGCGCTGCTGACGCTCCTGCTCTCGGAGAAGATCGGCGGTGACGTGGGTGCGCCCAATACGCCGCGCAGCGCCGAGACCGAGGCGGTGCGCAGGAAGATCCGCGACGGATTGGACCGCGGCAACAGTCACTGACAGCTGGGACTTGGGTGGCGCACGGGGCCGGTCCGCAGGGGCCGGCCCCGCGCCATTGCCGCCGGACCCGCCCGGCGCGCGCAAGGCACTAAGCGCACGCGCGTTACCGGCCGATACCTCGGTACCGTGGGACGCCGCCGACTCCGCATCCGCTCCGTGTTCTTGAGGAAGGCCCTGCATGCCGCCTGGAAGGTGGCGCGCAAGGCCTTGTTGAGCGGCGTGTTGCTGGGTTTCCTCGGCCTCTGCCTGCTCGGCTTCCTCGTCGGCCGCGACGAGGTCCCGCACCCGGTTCCCGTCCCCACCCGGCAGATGTTCGACAATCTCCAGGTTTACTCGTATCGCGACACGCCGTCCGACACGAGCTACCACTTCGTGGTCGAGCTGACGGCGTTCGGCAAGACGTTCGCAGAATACGACGTGGACCAGCAGCGCTTCGTCACCTCGGGCTTCGGCCGGCGCTACGACCGCGCGTTCAGCGGTGCACACTACGGCCGCCTCAAGCTGCGCGGTCACTCCGGCGAGGGCTGCTGGATCGCGGTGCCGGACTCCTCGACGCTCAACCTGACGCAGGGCCAGTTCGACGAACTCACCAAGAAGACGCTCGACTACGTACGCCCCGTGGGCGTGGTCACCGGCCTGCTCGGGCTCCTGTCCGGCTACTCCGTGGGCTATCGGCTCGGGCTGTGGGAGGGCTCGCTCGCCAATCCCGCGGTGCAGCGACGGCTGCTCGAGACCCCCGGCATCGCGCGCATGATCACGCGCGAGGCGTGGCGGCGCGTCCTGCTCGAACCGGCGTACATGAGCTCGCAGCCCGACGCCGGCACGTTCGCCACCGTGCTCGAGCAGCAACGGCTCTACAACAGCTTCTATCGCCTCGCGCTCGAGGACACGAGCGGCTTCGTGGCCCAGGAGGCCGCACGCCTGGACGGCGCCGGCCAGCGTGAGTACGCGCAGGCCATGACCGCGTTCGTCGTGGCCGTGGGACACGCGCGCAACGATTCCACCGCACTCACTTCACACGACTTCCGCGCCATCGAGGCCTGGGCCGGCATGCTGTTCAGCCGCGGGCATTGGGCGCGCTACGTGAAGGACAACACTCCCGACGCGCGCTACCGATATCTCGGCGCGCTCGCCCACTACAACCTGAGCCCGCCCGAGGGACCCAACTCGAGCGGCCGGCACGCGCGCCAGGTGTGGATCGGCCCGCGCGCCCTGGTCACGGTGGACGGCGACGACGGCTACGTGGCCGACGAGATCCCGGCCACGCAGCTCGGCTGTCCGGCATCGTGGCAGCCGTTCCTGCTGCCGGGCGCGAACGAGAGCAAGCGGAACCTGTTCGCGGTGCGCTGGGTGAGTCCGCCAGGGGCCGAGTTCCTTCAGGTCGTGAAGGCGCTGCGCAATGTGGCGCTGCGCGTGGCGACACTGGCGCACGCGGGACACCCGGGGCGCGAACCCGACGCGCAGACGGCTCAGACGCAGGGCCTGCGCCTGCCGAGACTCCCGGGGCCGGGCCAGCATCGTTCATTGCTCGAACGGCTGACCGCGGAAGCCGCCGCGATGGGCGACAGCGCGGGGCTGGCAGCGGACAGTCTCGCGGGCTCACGCCGGCTCGCAGCCGACAGCCTGCAAGCGGGGCCGGCGCGGGATTCGAGCGCCGTCCGCGATTCCACTCACTAGGTCCCGGCGAAGCTCCCCGGCGAAGTCGCTTGCGGGGCAGTGGCGCGCGCGCCTAGCCTTGCCGCATGCGACTCGAGCCGCTGCAGCGCGTGCTCCGCGGCCTTGCGACCGCCGGACTGCTGTTCCTCTCCGGCTGCGGTCGCGACTCGCCCGCAGCACCGAATCCGGGCCTGAGCGGACCGGTGGTGCTGGTGGGCTACCTCACGGATAGCTTGGGCCGCTTCGTCGGGACCCGGGTCGTCGCGGACGCCGACGGCATCCCCGTCGAACTCGTCTCGGGCACCGACGTGGTGGCCACCACGACGACGGTGAAGGGCCGCTACACGTTCACCGGCCTTCAGCGCGGAGCGTACGTCACGCGCACCCGCGTCACGCCCGACCTGGTCGCCGAGACGCACCTGCTCACGGTCACCGATGCCCTCGTCTCGGTGGCGGACACCTTGCGGCTCCGCTCACGCGGGGACCTCTACCCCTACCCGAACCCATTCCGCGGATCGGTGACGACCTCGTTCGTGATGCCGGTGAGCGAACAGGCCAGCCTGCGCGTGCTCGACCGCAGCGGGGCCCCGGTCAGGACCCTGCTCGAGGGCCGGTTTCCGCAGGGACAGAACAGCATGCCGTGGGACGGCACGGA
>JAYVCN010000072.1:0-4099 GCA_043749875.1 Candidatus Eiseniibacteriota bacterium
GCTCCTTGTACTTCCAGTGCGAGGCCACCCCGAACACGGCGCGCTGGTGCATCTCCTCCGTGCGGATCTGGATCTCCACCGCGCGCCCGCTCGGCCCGAGCACGGTCGTGTGCAGCGACTGGTACAGGTTGCTCTTGGGCACCGCGATGTAGTCCTTGAAGCGTTCCGGCACCGGGCTGAACTGGTCGTGTACGACGCCGAGCGCGCGGTAGCAGTCGTTGCGCGAGTGCGTGACGATGCGCAGGCCGAACAGGTCGTAAATCTCCTCGAGCGGTTTGCCGCTCTGCATCTTGTTGTAGATGGAGTGGAAGTGCTTGGGCCGGCCGAACACCTCCGCCTTCAAGCCCGTCGCCTTGAGCGCCTCGCGCAGCTGTTCACTGACCTGGCTCAGGAACGCCTCGCGCTCGGTGCGGCGGACCTGGATGCGCTGGGCCAGCGACTGGTAGGCCTCGGGGTCGAGGACCTTGAGACTGCGGTCCTCCAGCTCGCGCTTGATGCCGGCCATGCCGAGCCGGTGCGCGAGCGGCGCGTAGATGTCGCGCGTCTCCTCGGCGATGCGGCGTGCGCGTTCGCCCTTCAAGTACTCGATGGTGCGCATGTTGTGCAGGCGGTCGGCGAGCTTGATGAAGATGACGCGCAGATCGCGCGCCATGGACAGCAGCATCTTCCTGAAGTTCTCGGCCTGCGCCGCCTCGCGGCTGTCGAAGTGCAGGCTCGACAGCTTGGTCACGCCCTCGACCAGCGACGCCACCTCCTTGCCGAAGTGTTTCTCGACGTCGGCGGGCGTGACCGCGGTGTCCTCGACCACGTCGTGCAGCAGCGCGGCGCAGGCGAGCGTGGTGTCGAGCCGGCTCTCGAACAGGTCGAGCAGGATGCGGCACACCTCGACCACGTGTGAGAGATAGGGCTGGCCCGAGTCGCGGCGCTGCTCGCCGTGCGCGAGGCCAGCGTAGTCGTAGCACGCGCCGAGCCGGTCGCGATCCACTTTGGGCGCCTTCTCGGCCATGGCGCTCATGAGCGCGGCACGAAGCTCCGGATGCGGGCTGCCCACCGACATGCGTTCGGCTCCGCTCAGGAAATGCGCACGCCCTTCAGCTTCAGCTGCACGCGCGACTCCCCTGACCACTCGTTACGCGTCGGCACGAACGCCAGGTCGGCCCGCCCGGCGCGCTTGAGCGCCGAGGCGCGCTCGCCCATGCCGAACCCGATCGCCTCGACCTCGCCGCTGTCGTCACGCGCAACCAGGCGCACGTGCTTGCCGCCGCCCACCTCCTGAACCTTCTCCATCCGCGCGTCGGTCATGCGGAACAGCGGCTCGGGATTGTCCAGCCCGTGCGGCGCCATGCGTTCGAGCCACTCGACCAGCTCCATGTCACAGTCGGCCGCTCGCACCTCCGCGTCGATCTCGACGCGCTGCACGAACTGGTCGGGCCGGTACTGTTCGCGCACCAGCTTTTCGAGCCGCTCGCGCAGTTCCGGCAGGCGTTCGCGTCGCACCGAGAGTCCGGCCGCGAAGGCGTGGCCACCGTGCGCGAGCAGCAGGTCACTGCAGCCGTCCAGCAGCCGCGTCAGGTCGAGTCCCGGCAGGCTCCTGCCGGAACCGCGCCCGCGCTCGCCGTCGATGGCGACGAGCACGGTCGGGCGCTGGAAGCGCTCCACCAGGCGCGAGGCCACGATACCGATCACGCCCGGGTGCCAGGTGTCGGACCACAGCAGGATCGAGCTGCAATCCGGGTACGCCACCTCGTCCTGGACCTTGCGGATCGCCTCGGCTAGCACCTTCTCGTCGTGCTTCCGGCGCTGCAGGTTGTCCTCCTCGAGGCTCCTGGCGATGGTGTCGGCCTCCTCCGGGTCACGCGCCAGCAGCAGCCGCAGGCCCTGCTCGGCATTGCCCATGCGCCCCGCCGCGTTGATGCGCGGCGCCAGCACGAACGCGACGTGCCCGCTGGTGATGCGCTTGCCCTTGAGCGCCGACACGGCGATGAGCGCGCGCACGCCCAGCCGCGGTTCCTGGTTCAGCCGGTCGAGTCCCAGCCGGGCGAGGACGCGGTTCTCGCCCACCAGTGGCACGACGTCGGCGATGGTGCCGAGCGCCACCACGTCGAGGTAGCTGCGCGCGCGATCGAGACCGCCGCGACCGCGCAGCAGGCGTTCCACGAGCTTGAACGTCACCCCGACACCCGCGAGTGATTTGAACGGATACGGACAACCCGGCCGCAGCGGGTTCACGATCGCGACGGCGTCCGGCAGCAGCGCGGGCGGCTCGTGGTGATCGGTGACCACCGTGTCGATGCCCAGCGTGCGCGCATAGGCGATGGCCTCGGTGGCGGTGATGCCGCAGTCCACGGTGACCACCAGCGAACAGCCGCGCCGTCGCGCCTCGTCGATGGCCTCGACCGTGAGACCGTAGCCGTCCTTGATGCGATGCGGGATGCGGTACTCGACGCGCGCGCCCAGCTCCTCGAGCGCGGAATACAGCAGGAACGTCGAGGTGATGCCATCCACATCGTAGTCGCCCTGGACGAGGAGCTTCTCGCCCGCCTCGACGGCGGCGAGGATACGTACCGCGGCGACCTCGAGGTCGCGCATCTCCGCCGGGTCGTGCAGGTCCTCGAGCACCGGGTCCAGGAACCGCCGCGCGCGGTCCTCGCGGCCGACGCCGCGATTCACCAGTGCGTGCGCCAGGGCGATGGGCGCGCCGAGCACCCTCGCCAGCGCCGCGGCCGCCTCCGGGGAGTGGTTCGGATGCAGCACCCACTGCGGTGAGGCCGTGACGGTCGGCGGCATGATCGATCCCTGAGTGTCAGCTGCGGTGGAGTTCTACTCCCGAGCCGCGGACTGTACCGGGCGCTCTGCTTGCCGGGCAAGGCCGACCGCGGATCAGCGCGCGTGGATGTGGGCGCGCAGCGTCTGCACCCGTCCGTCGCTCGAGCCGGGCAATGACTCGGCGTGCGCGAGTGCCAGATCGGCGCCGGCGGTGTCCCCGAGGCGTGCGCGCGTGTCCGCCACCCCGAGCCACGCCTCGTAGAATCCCGGCGCGGCCACGACCGCACGCTCGAACGCCGTGCGCGCGAGCAGCACGTCGCCGCTGGCGATCGCCGAGCGCCCCCGCGGCCGCGGGCTCCCCGGCGTGCAATGCCAGCAGCCGCTCGCCCGCCCCCACCGCCTCGCCCGCGCGGCCCGATCGCGCCTCTGAACCGGCGGGATCACACGAGCGTTGTGGCCCCGGACGAAAAGAGCCAGATCCGGGCCCTCGATAGTACTCAGCCGACGCTGCCGCTCGTAGTCGGGTACGTCGAGGGTGTCACCCACGACTACGTCCGTCACGGCACCACCACGCTGTTCGCCGCTCTGGGTCTCGAGTCGGGCCACGTGCTCGCCCGCTGCAGGCAACACCATCGGCATCAGGAGTTCCTGCAGTTCCTAGGCCACATCGAAGCGTCCGTTCCCACGGAGCTCGAGATTCACCTGGTCGTCGACAACTACGGCATGCACAAACATGCCAAGCTGCGGCGTTGGCTGGCGGCGCGGCCTCGTTTCCCCACCTACTACACTCAGACTTACGCGTCGTGGATCAACCAGGTGGAGATCTGGTTCAATATCATCACTCGGCGCGCCTTCTCTGACGGGGCACGTTCAGGAGCGTCCGTGACCTCATCGCCGAGATCGAGGCGTTCGCGAGGCGGTGCAACCGCCATTGTCATCCCTTCAGCTTGACCGCAACCGCCGACTCGATCCTCGAGAAGATCGAACGACTTTGTAACGCTGACGCTGGAACAGGACACCAGGTGCGTGCGCGTTGCTACCACCTGGCCGAGCTGGAACTGCGGAGAACACGCGTACGCGTTACGCGGGGTTTTCCCGAATCGGCGCTGAAATTGGGGCCGTTTCTAACGTCCTAGATTGGGGACTCCGAGCTGGTCGAACTGCGACGCGTCGAGCTCGACTTGGTGCCCCGTCCAACTCAGCACCTTCCGTTCGACCTCAAGGGCGGCGTGCAGCTCGGCCTCGCTGAAGTAGCTGAGCGTCGCCTCTGTCGAGCGCGTCCGCAGCAGGCAGTACGCGAGTCGGGCGGCAATCGACCCGTACAGTTCGGCAT
>JAYVCN010000073.1:0-9339 GCA_043749875.1 Candidatus Eiseniibacteriota bacterium
GGCCCGCCCCGAGCGGCTGGCGCACTACCGCGCGCGCGGCTGGCGGGCGGTGCATGTGGGCGAGGACCCGGTGCTGTGGACAGATCGCTTCTCACTCGAGGGCGCGGCCGTCGGCGGCGTGCGCCGCACCGTGCGCAAACTCGAACGCGCCGGTCTCGAGGTGCGCCATTTCATCCCGGGCCGCACGATGTTCCGCGACGCCCCGGACCATCCCCGGTTGCTCGAAGCGCTGCGCGAGATCTCCGCGGCGTGGCTGCACGGTCGTGACGGTGGAGAAAAGGGCTTCTGCATGGGCCGCTTCGACCCGGCCGGGCTCGACGACGTGTGGCTCGCCATCGCCTGGATGCCCGCCACCGGGCGGGTCGAGGGGTTCTGCACCTGGACGCCGGTGTGGGCGCGCCGCGGTTGGGCGCTCGACCTCGTGCGCCGGCGGCCCGATGCCCCGACCGGCGTGATGGAGTTCCTGGTCACGCGCTCGGTGGAACAGGCGCGATTGCAGGGCGATACGATGATGTCGCTGTCGCTGTCTGCGCTGGTGAAGGTGGATTCCGTGACGGGCGAGCCCGACAGCTCACCGGCGGGGGATCCCGCGCGCGCGTTCCTGATCGAGCGCCTGTCGCGCTTCTATGATTTCCAGGGACTGTTCCGCTGGAAGCGCAAGTTCGCGCCGGTGTTCGAGGACCGCTTCCTGGTGTTCGCCGATCCACTGGCGCTGCCACGCATCGCGCTGGCGCTGGTGCGGGCACAGACTCCGGGTGGACTGATGTCGTTCGTGCGCAGCACTCCGGAGGTTCACATCGCCAAGCCCGATCGGCGAACGGCCGCGGCGTGAGCACCAGCGTCACGCGCGACGTGGCGCGCGAGCTCGAACGCATCGAGGCCGCGGCGTTGCGCGACATGCACACGAGCGCCACCGCCGAGGACCGCGCCGCACTGGGGCTGCGCACGCTCGAGGTCAGCGGGGCATGGGCGATGGCGATGGACAGCAGTGATTCGCTGCTGCAGAACCGTGTACTCGGGCTGGGACTCGACGAGCCCGCCACCGGCGCCGTGATCGACACCCTGCTCGCACACTACCGCGGTCAGTCGCATGGTTTCGCCGTGAACCTATCACCGTTCGCGCTGCCCGAAGGGCTCGAGCAGCAGCTGACCGTGCGCGGTTTCGGCACGTTCTTCCATCACGTGAAATGGGTGCGCGGAACGGAGCCTGCGCCGGTGACGACCAGCGCGCTGCGGGTGGAGCGGGCGACCGGCGCCCAGGCGCGGGCGTGGGGCGAACTCGCGTCTCGCCTGTTCAGCTCGTCCCCGGCGCACGGGACGTGGGCGTCGCGCGGTGTCGGCCGCGCCGGGTGGTCGCACTACTTCGCATGCGCCGGTGACCTACCCGTGGCGGTGGCGGCGCTGTTCGTTCACGACGGCGCGGCGTGGCTCGGTGGCGCGGCCACACTCGAGAGCCATCGCCGGCAGGGGGCACAGAGCGCGCTGTTCGCGCGACGCATCGGCGACGCACTGCAACAGGGCGCGCACCGGCTCACGGTCGAGACGGCGCCCGACTGGCCGGATCTGCCGGGCGATTCGTTGCGCAATGCCGCGCGTGCGGGATTCCACCCAGCGTACGAGCGCCCGAGCTGGATCTGGCCGCTGCCACGGTAGGCAATTCGCATCGCGAATGCGTGCGGTACGAATATTCTCGCCATGAAATAGGGCCGTGAGCGCGCCTCGAACCCCGGTGTGCCGATGACCTGAGTCATGGCGAAACCCACTCCACCTGCGCCGACACCCAGAAACGCTTCGAGAACGGCTTCGAGCCTGGCCCTATCCGGACGCGTCCGTCGCCGGCGCGCGCGTCGGTCGGCGATGCTGGTCGCGCTGATGCTGCTCGTGGCCGATGCCGCGCGGCCGGCCGACGCGCTGGCTCGCAGCGGCGTGACGGCGCATGAGCGCCACGCCAACAAGCGGCACGAGACCGGTCTCGCGTCGTTTTACGGCCCCGAGTTCAGGGACCAGCGCACCGCGAACGGGGAGCGTTTCGATCCCGGCGACCTCACCGCGGCGCATCGCACGCTGCCGTTCGGCACGCACGTGAAGGTCACGAACCTCGACAATGGGCGCCACGTGATCGTCCGCATCAACGACCGCGGGCCCTATGCGAAGGGGCGCGTCCTCGATCTGTCGCAGGCGGCGGCGCGCAAGCTTGGATTTGTTCGCGAGGGCGTGGCGCGCGTGCGTCTCGAGGTGCTCAAGAACTGGCACGGCGAGCGCGGGCGCATGGCGGACGACGTGGCTTCGCCGTGGACCTCACCCTGGCACTCGCCGTCCGGCGAGGCCGCTCGGTCCAGATCCGCCAAGCTGCCGCGGTCGCGGAAGCCGAAGCTCGCGGCTACTCGGAAGAACCCGACGGGTCGAGCGTGACGCGCGGTGCGGGCGAGGCATGCACGAGCAGCCACTCGCCCGAGGCGACGACCACCGGGTAGCGCAGCGTGTCCGCGGCCGTGACGAGCGCGTAGTGCTCGTGCGGAACGAGTGCCCAATCGCCCGCGTCGAGCGCCGCACGGACGTAAAGTGGATCGCCGTGGCCTTCCACCAGCTTGCGGTCACTGTAGAAGATGAACTGGTGCGCGATCGCGAAGTAATTGTCGCCGGCGAACACGATGCGGGTGGGCGCGGGCACAAGCGAATGCGCCGAGCGCGCCAGGATTTGAATGTCCGGCCGCCGCGGGGCGGGGCTGCCGAGTGGCGTGAGCGCCAGCACCGCGCCCGCCGCGCCGATGAGCGCGAAGCCCGCCAGCGTGACGCGTGCGCGCGCTGACTCGCTGCGGAGCCACGCGGCGAGCGCGCGCGCAGACAGCAATGCCAGCGCCGGGAACGCGCTCATGATGTACCAGAACTTCTTCTCGTGGGCGAACGACAGCACACCGATGACGACCAGCGGCCACAGCAGCAGCAGTCGTGCGCTCGCGCTGGCCGTGAACGCTTCGGGGCCGGCCAAGGCGTCACGGCGCGCGAACGCCTCGCGCAGCGTGAGCCACAGCCCCGCCATCGCGAGTGGCAGCCACGGCCAGTAGGTGATGGCCAGCTCGCGCAGGTAGCCGAACGGCGACGACCGGGACGCCGCTTCGTGACCGGTGCCGAGTCCGCGCTCGACCAGCAGCCAGCTGATGTGCTCGCGCACGAACGCGTCGTGATGTGTCGCCAGCTGGTAGCCGTACCACGGCAGCATCACCAGCGCGGCCACGAGCGGCGCCAGCCACGCGCCCGAGCGCAGCGAGTGCCACGCGCGCCCGGACCACAGCGCGTGCAGCGCCACCACGGCGAGCGGGAACACCCCCAGCACACTCTTGGCGAGCACTCCGAGGCCCGTGCACAGGCCCACCCATACCCAGGCGCGCGCGCTCCCCTCCCACGCGCGCCGGTAGGCGAGCAACGTGCACAGGAACAGCGCGGTGAGAATCACGTCGAACATGGCGTGGTTGGCGTATTTCAGGAAGTAGCCCGTCCCGAGCAGCACCACGCCCGCCGCCCATGCCTCGAACGCTTCGCACCCGAGCCGCAGCGCCAACCGGTAAGTGAGCCACACACACGCCACCCCCGCCAACGCGCTCCACAACACCGCCGCGAAGCTGGTCACCCCCAGCACCGCGAACGACCCCGCCATCAACCACAACACCAGCGGCGGATTGTCCAACCGTTCAATGCCAGCAAACCGCGGCGTCATCCAGTCGCCGGTCCACAACATCTGCTTCGCCTTCTCCGCGTAGTAGGCGTCATCAAAATTCGCCAGCGGCCCCGCCCCCGCCCTCGCGAAGATGATCAACGCTGCCCCCACAGCGAGCAGCACGCCGTGCGCGCGAGGGTCGAGCAAGAGCGCACGGAGCCGCGCCGATGGAGAGTCGGAGGTCACCGCGCCACTCGAAGTGCCAGTCATCGCCGGGGCCAGGGACTGCAGCGAACAAAAGCGGCCGGCCGGGGACGATTTGTGAGTGGGGCCACGAAGTGGGGTCCCCGCGAACAAATCGTTCCCGGTCGGCCGCGGTCCCCGGCAGGCGCACTAACCCGCATTCAGCGCTTAGCGTCAGCCGCGAAAATGCGAGCAGCGCGCAGCCCCATACGCTTCGCTAGGAATTGCGCCACGGCCCGCAACGTCCCCAGCCCGTACTTCACGCTCCGCCCGAAGTTGATCGACGAAGCCTCCGGCATGTACCGCACCGGCACCGGTATCTCGCCGATGCGAAACCCCGCATCCACCGCCGACACGAGCAACTGCGAGTCGAACACGAAGTCGTCCGAGAACCGCTCGAACGGCAACCGTTCCAGCACTTGGCGGCGATACGCGCGGAACCCGCTGTGGAACTCGCCCATGTTCTGGCCGAGGCAGATGTTCTCGACGAACGTCAGGAAGCGATTGCCCAGGTACTTGTAGAGCGGCATGCCGGACTCGAGGCACTCCCGCCGCGTGCGCACGCGTGAGCCCAGCATGACGTCGAGGATCCCGAGCTGGAGCGGCAGGATCATCATCGGGACCAGGCGTGGGTCGTACTGGTAGTCCGGGTGCAGCATGATGATGATGTCGGCGTCGCGTGCGAGTGCTTCACGGTAACAAGTCTTCTGATTGCCCCCGTAGCCGCGGTTCTGGGCATGCTCGAGAACGTGGATGCCGAGCCCGCGCGCGATGCCCACCGTGTCGTCGCGGCTCGCGTCGTCCACGAGCAGCGTCTCGTCCACGTAGCCGCTCGGGATCTCGCTCCACGTCTGGCGCAATGTGTCAGCGGCGTTGTAGGCCGGCATCACCAGCACGACCTTGCCGCGCGGCGATGCGCGCCGCTCGGGGTGCGCGACCGCCGCGAACAAGGTCAGCTGATCGGTGGGCATGCGGCGCGCGCTCAGCGGCCGGTGAAGTTGCCCTTGCGCTTCTCGACGTAGGCGGTGATGCCTTCCTTCGCGTCCTCGCCCTGGAACAGCAGCTGCTGCAGCTCGCGTTCGATCGACAGCGCGGACTCGAACGGAACCTCGATGCCCGACTGCACCGCGCGCTTGATGCGGCCCACGGCGCGCGACGCCTTGTGCGGCGGGCAGAACTGCTCGGCATAGGTCTGCACCTTGACCATGAACTCCGTCGCGTTGGCCGCGTCCCAGATCTGGTTCACCAGTCCCAGCTCCTGGCCGCGCTTGAATCCGAACGTACTGCCCTCGACCATCAGCTCGATGGCCGTGGACTTGTTGACCAGGCGGGCCAGCCGCTGCGTGCCGCCCGTGCCCGGAAGTACTCCCAGCGACACCTCGGGCAGCCCCATCTTGGGCTGCTTCTCGGCGGGCAGTGACGTGTTGTTCATGCCGATCCGCATGTCCGCCGCCATGGCGATCTCGAGGCCGCCGCCGACGGTGTGACCGTTCAGGGCCGCGATGACCAGCTTGGGCGTCTGCTCGAACCGATTGAGCGTCTCGTTGGCGTGCAGGCAGAAGTAGTACTTGAACGTCGGATCCGCGGTCTTCAGCATGTTGATGTCGGCGCCCGCACAGAAGAACTTGTCGCCCGAGCCCCGGATCACGATGACGTGTACCTTCTCGTCGAAGCGCGCCTTCAAGATCGCGTCGTCGATCTGTCGCATCATGTCGTGCGTGTAACAGTTGCCCGGATCGAACGTGAGCTCCATCGTCATGACCCCGTTCTTGACCGAGGTGACGACTAGCTTGGTCTGCGTGGTTTCCATGATGGAGGCCCTCTTGATTCGGGTGAGGTGCAGCAGCGACCGGGACGGTGCCCGCGCGCGGCGTGAGGCAGGCGGTCGGGTCGCGAAGATGGCGAGTCCTGAAGCAATCGCGAGTATAGGAGTGCGCCGGAACCAGCGTCAACGCAGGCCCAAACGCATCTCGCCCGCTGCCGACGCGGTCGCCATGGCGCTCCTGCTGCTGTTCTCCGGTGCCCGCGTGCGCGCTGCCGCGCCGGCAGGTGGCGGTCGCTGGCTGCTCACGAGCACGCCGATGCAGGCATCGGGCGCGGGGCTACGCGATACGCGCGTGTGGCTGCCGCCTTCGTACGATCGGCCCGAGTCGGCCACGCGGCGCTATCCGGTGGTGGTATTCCTGCATGGCTGGCCGGGCTCCGAGGGCAACTGGCCCGGCCAGGGCCGCGCCGGCGAGACGCTTGGCGCGTTGATCACCGCGGGCCGCATCCCGGAGGTCATCGCATTATTCCCGGACGGTACCGGCACCGGGATCCTCGGCCGCTCGCTGTGGGCCGACAGCTGGGATGGCCGCGCCAGGCTCGAGACCTTCCTCGCGCACGACCTGTTCGCGTGGGCCGACAGCGCGTTCCGCACGCGCGCGACGGCCGCGTACCGCGCCGTGATCGGCTTGAGCGACGGTGCGACCGCGGCGCTCAACCTGCTGATCCGCCACCCGGGGGTGTTCGGCGCCGCCGGCGCGCACAGTGGCGACTACGTGATCCAACGCGACATCTCGAACCGGCGCATCTTCGGACCCGAGCCCGGCGCGTCTCGACTGCGTGATGAATGCAGCCCGCTGCTCACGGTGGCGAAAGCAGCGGGCCATCTGCACGGCGTCACGATCTACATGGATTGCGGCCAGGACGACGAATCCATCGCCGACAACCGCGCTCTGCACGCGCGGCTCGACTCGCTCGGCGTCCACCACACCTACGCCGAGTACCCGCGCGGACACGACTGGCCGTATTGGCGGTCGCACCTGGTGCAGTCTTTGGAGGCGGTGACGAAGGGGATGAAGTAGGGGGGGGGATTCTCTGAATCTCTCGACAGATCTGGCCATCTTATCGTATATTGACGATAAACGATGAAAGGAACCCTCCGCCCATGCCGCTCACCAAGCCCCCGGGAACCAGCGCGGTCACCGAGTTCGACGAGCAGCTCGCCGTGCTGGCCCGCGCCCTGTCGCACCCCGCGCGCGTGGCGATCGTGCGCCATCTGGCTACACGCGGCACGTGCGTGTGCGGGCAGATCGTCGACGTGTTGCCGCTCGCGCAGGCGACCGTGTCGCAGCATCTGAAAGTGCTCAAGGACGCAGGGCTCGTGCAGGGCGAGGTCGACGGCCCGCGCACGTGCTACTGCGTGAACCCCGAGACGGTGAAGCGATTCCAGTCGCTGGTGGCGTCGCTGCCGGCGTGAACCGAAACAGGAGACCTGCCATGTCCGAGAAAATCACGCTTCCGATGGCCGACGTGAACACCCCCGGCACTTGCTGTGGCGACGATTGTTGTGGTGGTGAGAAGTCGGTCGCGAAGAGCGAAGCATCCGCCGCCACCAAACCGGCCGAGACGTTCGCACCCGGCGCCGACACGCGCAGCATCGTGCGCGAGAAGTACGGCACGGTCGCCGAAGGCGGCAACTGCGGCTGTGGCTGTTGCCAGTCCGCGCCGGACGACGAAGCCATGCTCACGGCGCTCGGCTACACGCCCGAGCAGCGCGCCGCCATCCCGGCGGGCGCGGACCTCGGGCTCGGCTGCGGCAACCCGCTTGCACACGCTGGGCTGAAACCCGGCGAAGCGGTGCTCGACCTGGGCAGCGGCGCGGGCATCGACTGCTTCCTCGCGGCGCGTGAGGTCGGCCCGACGGGTCACGTGATCGGCGTGGACATGACCGCGGCCATGCTCGAGCGCGCGCGGCGCAATGCCGTCAAGGTGGAGAGCGCGAACGTCGAGTTCCGGCTCGGCGAGATCGAGCACCTGCCCGTGGCCGACGCGAGCGTGGACGCGATCATCTCCAACTGCGTCGTGAACTTGTCCCCTGACAAGCCACAGGTGTTCCGCGAGGCGTTGCGTGTGCTCAAACCGGGCGGTCGCCTGGTGGTGAGCGACCTGGTGCTCACACGTGAACTCGGTTCCGAGCTGCGTCAGAACGTGAACTTGTATGTCGGCTGCGTCGCGGGCGCGTCGCGGAAGGACGAGTACCTGCGCCTGATCCGCGACGCTGGCTTCCATGACGTACAGGTGCTCGAGGAGCACGGATACCAGGTCGGCATGCAGAACCTGCCCGCGGGCAGCCCGGAGCGCGAAGCGTTCTCGGCCGTGACCTCGGTGAAGGTGCGCGCGATCAAGGCGTAGCAGCGGCTCGCAACGGGGTGCCGGGGTGCCCACGGGCCGCCCCGGCACGCGTCCGGTCCGTCGAGTCTAGACGTGCCCCTGACAACGACGCGGAGCGCCAGCAGGTACGATGGGTGCCCCATGCGCCATTCCACTCTCGTACGCGCTCCCGCCGCCGCCCTCCTGATCGGGTCCTGCGTGGCGATGCTCACGGCATCGCCCGTTCCGGCGGCTGGAGCGCGACACGACACGAAGGCTGGCGCGACCGACACGACTGCATTCACGAATGCGGCCAGTCGTGCTCCTGCCCGCTGCGACTCGCTGCCGGGCGAGCGACCCGAGCAACCGCCAGTCGTGCGCTCGGCCGTCGGGCTCAACTACTCGAACGACATGCTCGACGCGCATGCCGATGGCTCGGTCGAGGTCTGCGTCCTCGTCGACAGTACCGGCACGGTGCGCGAGGCAGGCGTGTCGCGGCCGAGCGCACCGTTCGACATGGCCGCGCTGGAGGCCGCGCGCTGGTGGGTGTTCACGCCCGCGCGAGCACATGGCCGCGCGGTCCCGGCGCGCGTCGCGGTGACGCTCGCGGCGCGCGTGCCGCGCGATGCCGATCCCCTCGTGCCCGACGTCGTCGCACTGGCCGGCGACGCCGAGGCGCGTGGCGACCTGCGCGGGGCGCTCGACGCGTGGACCGGCGCGCTGGCGCGCGCGGGCACGCATCCCACGCTCCAGAACGAGTGGACGATTCGCGAGCACATCGTGCGCCTCGCGGCGCAAATGCCCACGCCGCCGGAGGTGCCCATGCTCACCGAGTCGCGCGCGCGTGGGATGCACAACCTGATGCTGCGCAACATGGCGCGCGGCGACAACGCGGACTACGCCAAGGCGCTCGACGACGTGCTGCGCGTGGCACCGTGGTATGCGGACGCCTACCGCTGGCGCGCGTCCGCGCGTGCCGCGAGCGGACAGCGCGACGACGCCGTGCGCGACGTGCTGTGCTACCGGCTCGCCGTGCGCGACTCCGTGGGACGCGCGCTCGCCGACCGTGCGCTGATGGCGCTGGCGACTGCGGACACGATCGCGGCACTGATGATGCTCAAGAACTGATCGGGGCGCGGCTTTACAGACCGCCCGCTTCAACCACTCGGCCACCCTGCGCCGGTGTTGCCAGCGACCCAGGCGCAACCGGGCGCCCCCCTCCGGGAGGGCGCCCGGTCAGTGAACGAATCCGGCGCGATCAGTGCCCGAGCTTGATCCCCGTCGTAGCGCCGACGCCTGCGCCCACC